>CAJUOF010000232.1 GCA_910587905.1 uncultured Lachnospiraceae bacterium | reverse complement strand
CTGTTGTTCAGGTTCAGCACCGCGCCCCTGTGCTCCAGCACCGGGATCTTCCCCGCCATGTCGTAGGCCCTGCGCAGCACGGCCTGTATCTTAGCGACCATCACCTGAGGATCCACCGGCTTGGGGATGAAATCGTCCCCGCCCATGTTCATGGCCATGACGATGTTCATATTGTCGGCGGCAGAGGAGAGAAAGAGGATCGGCACCTTGGAAAGCTTCCGGATCTCCTGGCACCAGTGATAGCCGTTGTAAAAGGGCAGGCCGATGTCAAGGAGCACCAACTGGGGCCTGCAGGACAGAAACTCCCCCGTCACGTTCCGGAAATCCCGGGCGGCGGACACTTCCATGCCCCAGGACTCCAGATGCTTTTTCACCTGGGAGGCAATGACCTCGTCGTCCTCCACGATCAATATCCGGTACAAAAAACTCCTCCTTCCCTCCACCGCCAAGCCGGACGGACTGCCGTCGGTCCCTTCTTTCATGCCCGCCTTTAATAAGCAATTGCGAAACTCAAAAGCTTGTTGAATATTCTGACAATATTTCCAGGAAAAGCCCTCTGCACCGTGGAAGCAAGACCGAGGAAGACAGGAGTTTCCGAGTGACTTCTGCGGTTCTGGGCTTGCTGGAACGGTTGGCGCTGCAGGCTTTGGATGGACATATTGGCAGAATATTCCCGCAATTTTATGTTTCGCAATCGCCTACCGTCTTTAATGGCGAAAATGCCGCATTCCCGTGAACACCATGGCAATGCCGTACTCGTTGCACTTGTCGATGGAGAGCTGGTCCCTCATGGCTCCGCCCGGCTGGATGATGGCCGTGATGCCCGCCTCGTGGGCCGCCTCCACGCAGTCCGGGAAGGGGAAGAATGCATCCGAGGCCATGACCGCGCCCTTCGTGGCCTCCGGCCCAATCAGCTCCTCCGCGTGCTCCGCCGACTGCTTCGCCGCCCAGATCCGGTTCACCTGGCCGGGCCCGATGCCTACCGACTGCTTGTCCTTCGCCAGGGCGATGCCGTTGGACTTCACGTACTTGACGACCTTCCAGGCGAACATGAGATCCTCCATCTCCTTCTCCGTGGGCTTCCGCTCCGTCACCACCCGGACCTCGTCCCCGGTCAGTTTGTTGTCGATTCCCTGGACGATCAGACCGCCGTTCACCTTCTTCATGTCCAGCGCATGCTCCCTCTGGGGAACCGTGATGTCCGGGATCCGCAGCACGCGGACATTCTTCTTCTCACAGAGGATGTCCAGCGCTTCCTTCTCATAGGAGGGCGCCATGATGACCTCCAGGAATACCTCCTTCATCTTGGCCGCCACGGCCGCCGTCACCTCCCGGTTCACCGCCACGATGCCGCCGAAAATGGAGACCTTGTCTGCGCCGTAGGCCTTGTCCCAAGCCGCCTCGATGGTGGCGCCGCTCCCCACGCCGCAGGGATTCCCGTGCTTGCTGGCCACCACCGTCGGCTCGTCAAACTCCTTGCAAAGCTCCAGCGCCCCGTTGGCGTCGTTGATATTGTTGAAGGAGAGCTCCTTGCCGTTCAACTGCTCCGCCGTGTCGAGGGTTCCCCGCTTCTTGCCCACCTCCCGGTAGAAGGCCGCCTGCTGATGGGGATTCTCGCCGTAACGCATGTCCTGCACCTTCTCAAAGGTCATGGTCAGCGTTTCCGGCAGGCTGTGGTCCTTCCGCTCCGCCTTCAGATAATCGGCGATCATGGTGTCATAATTGGATGTATGCATAAATACCTTCTGCATCAGATAAAACTTCGTGTCAAGGGAAACCTTTCCATCCTCTTTCAGCTCTTTCAAAACCGTGCCGTAATCGGCCGGATCCACCACCACGGCTACGTCCTGGTAATTCTTGGCCGCCGCCCGGAGCATGGTGGGGCCGCCGATGTCGATGTTCTCCACCGCGTCCTCCCTGGTCACGTCCTCCTTCATGATCGTCGCCTTGAAGGGATACAGGTTGACGATGACCATGTCGATGGGCTCGATCTTAAGCTCCTCAAGCTGCCGCATGTGGTCCGGATTGGAACGCATGGCCAAAAGTCCCGCGTGGACGATTGGATGCAGGGTCTTCACACGGCCGTCCAGACACTCCGGGAATCCGGTCAGCTCCGAGATCTCGATGGCCCTTATCCCCTCCTCCGTCAGTTTCCTGTAGGTGCCCCCCGTGGAAATGATCTCCACGCCAAGCCCCGTAAGTTCCTTTGCAAGCTCCGTGATGCCTGTCTTGTCCGATACGCTGATCAATGCTCTCATGTCGTGCTCCTTTCGTTTCTGTTGTCATCATGCGATTGCGAAACTCAAAAACTTGCCGAATATTCTCACAATTTCACATTCGCAATCACCTGCTGTTGTCATAGTCGTTTTCCGCTGCCGCGATGCTTTAAACTCCGTTTTTGCTCACATAGGCATTTGTGGTGCTCCCCGGTGCACTCCCGCCCTTGGGCACAAGCCGGATTCGGATGCCCTCCAGCCGTTTCCCATAGCCGGCCGTCCCGGCAGGCTCTCCGTTCTTCGCCCAGCCAAGCCACCCGTAGCTCTGGGCATGCACCTGATAATAGATATCATAATGCCGTTCCATCTCATCTGTCAACCGGATCCGGATCGCCTCCAGCCGCTTCGCCTTCCCGACGGTTCCGCTCACCCCTCCGTTTCTCGCCCATCCGGATTCCCAGCCAAGGGACTGCACATGGGTCTGATACTCCACACTTCCGGCATACTGTTGGTTAGAAAGACGGATCTGGATGCCCTCCAGCCGTTTGGACCGGCCGGTGGTCCCGCTCACTGCCCCGTCACTGACATTCCCCTGCCATCCGTAGGTCTGTACGTGGGTCGAATACCGGATCAGAGGACACTGATAGGCCCCGGATGTGCTCCCCGGTGCCGGTTCTCCCTTCTCTCTCAGAACAATCTCGATCCCCTCCAGCCTTTTCCCGTAGCCGGCCGTCCCGGCAGGCTCGCCATTCTTCGCCCATCCAAGCCATCCATAGCTTTGAGCATGGACGTGGTAATAAATGTCATATTTTTGTGCCATCTCTCCGGTCAGACGGATTTGGATGGCCTCCAACCGCTTGGAGATCCCGACAGTTCCGCTGTCTTTTCCGTTCTTCACCCATTCCGTTTCCCAGCCCTTACTCTGTACATGGGTCCGGTACTCGATGTCTCCACTCACATCCTGACCCGCCAGACTGATCCGGATGGCCTCCAGCCGCTTGGACTGGCCCTCCGTCCCGCTCATGGCCCCGTTATAGCGAAGCCCCTGCCAACCGATGCGCTGTACATGGGTCTGATACACCACCGCCGTGGTTGTCTCCAATTGAAAACTGGTCTTCGCCCCCTGATAAGATACCTGTACCGTCTGTATCTTGCTGCCACTTTCCGCGTTGTATCCGCTGCACATTTCACTCATGACAGGGAGATAGCTGGTTCCATGGCTACAGGTCACCTCCAGAATCAGTCCCATATCATCAATGGAGCTTCCGGGAGCAACCATTTGGGCCGCAGAGACATTCTGAACAGAAATCTTAGAGGGGCTGCAGGTACCAGCAAACAACTGCACCCAATGCCTCCGGTACTTTTTCGAATCGTCCCGGATATATCCGGCGCCCATATGGGTAAAATCCTCGCTTAGAATATTCGCCCTGTGACCAGGACTGTTCATCCAGGCATCCACCACCTCGGCCGGATCCCTCTGTCCCCCTGCAATATTCTCCCCGGCCGCCAGACAGGAAACCCCCGCTTCCGTGAAAGCCGTAAAACATATCGTACCGTTCGGACGTTCATGAGACATCTTGGTCATAATCTCATTTTTCCGAATATTACACGCTCTCTGCAGCGTCACATACGTGGACACCGGCTGCAGCCCATGCTTCATCCGTTCCTTGTTGGTCAGCCGCAGAACCTCCCATTCCTCTGCCAAGCAGGGCAGAGAGGCCCCGTAAAGAGGAAGTTCCTCCTGAATATACCCTTCCTCAGAATCCGAAGGCCGGCCCGCCACATCCGTAAGGAGTGGCTCCGTAGATTCAGAAAACGCCGGCACTTCCGACCACTCTGCGGACTCCTCATTTGTCTCCGGCTCCTGTGTCTCAACGGCCTTTGCCGCTTCCGTCTCTCGTGTCTCAGCGGTCTGTGTCGTCTCCGGTATCTCGACAGCCTCCCCTGTCTCCTGTGTCTCAGTGGTCTTCGCCGCTTCCTCTGTCTCCTGTGTCTCAGTGATCTTCGCTGCTTCCTCTGTCTCCTGTGTCTCAGCGGTCTCTGCCGTCTCCTCAGCCTTTGCCATCATCACATGTGACAGGCACAAGACACACACCAAGAAAACAGCCAGCAGTCGTTTCCAGTTGTTTTTCATATACTCAAATTCCCCTTTCCGCAACTTTGCATCAGAAGAATATCCTTCTGATTCCCTTTACCAATATCCCCTGTATCTTTCGATGCCATTATAACCTAAATCGTTTCAAATGTTAAGATAAAAGGAAAAAAAGGAACAGTATGCAAACTCTTTTGCCTCTGCCCCTTTTTCATATGCCTTTAACGTTCTGTTTCTGACTGTTTTTAGAGCCCCAATGCACTTCCGAGCTCTTCAAGCTGCTTGTAGCAATCGTTGCAGATCGTCACCTTCTGGCCCATCACCGTTTCGGTGTGCTTTTTCCCGGACTTTTCCTGGCTGCATAAGTCACAAGTAAATTTTCCACAGCCGGCAAGCGACAGAACCGTAAGCATGACCAATATCATTGCTAACATTCTCTTTTTCATAACTCTTTCCCCTTTCTGCTTTTGTCCAAACAGGGATCCCCCCGCTGTCCAATTCATTATATCCTATTTTAAGAAAACCGACAAGTATATCTGGTCTATTTATGTCTTAAAAATAGACAAAATCCCCAAAACGTATCAATTCTGGGGATTGAAGTCCATATATGATCTTTCGTTTGCCTATCTCTTGCTGAACTGAGGCGCACGTCTTGCGGCTTTGAGACCGTACTTCTTTCTCTCCTTCATACGAGGATCGCGGGTCAGGTAACCTGCCTTCTTGAGGGCGGGACGGTACTCCGCATCCGCCTGCAGGAGGGCCCTGGAGATGCCGTGACGGATGGCTCCGGCCTGGCCGGTGAAGCCGCCGCCGTGGACGTTTACCATGACATCGAACTTGCCTTCGGTCTCGGTTGCGGCGAAGGGCTGGCGAACCACGACCTTCAGGGTCTCAAGACCAAAGTAATCATCTATGTCTCTCTTGTTGATGGTGATCTTTCCTGTGCCGGCAGACAGATAAACTCTTGCGATCGATTTTTTCCTTCTGCCTGTTCCGTAGAATTTTGAGTTAGCCACTGTAATTTCCTCCTTTCAGTACCTTTCGATTAAAATGTCAGAACTTCCGGTTTCTGGGCCTGCTGCTTGTGGTCAGGGCCAGCGTACACGTGAAGCTTGCCGAACATCGCTCTGCCTAAAGGTCCCTTGGGAAGCATTCCCTTCACAGCCAGTTCGATGACTCTCTCCGGCTTCTTCGCCATCATCTCCCGAAGCGTCGTCTCCTTCATACCGCCGACGTACTCGGAATGTCTGTAGTAGATCTTCTGGTCCAGTTTCTTTCCGGTGACCTGGACCTTCTCCGCGTTCACGACGATCACGTAATCGCCGGTATCCATGTTGGGCGTGAACGTGGGCTTGTTCTTGCCTCTGAGGACGGATGCGACTTCAGATGCCAGACGTCCTAATGTATATGCGGAAGCGTCAACGACATACCATTTTCTCTCAATGGTTGACGGGCTAGCCATAAATGTTTTCATTGGTTTGACCTCCTTGGATTTCACCTTTCAAAGATTCTAATATCGATGCTGATTCTTGTCTCTATTTGTACGGCGGATCCGGAACTCCGGGGCTTTGGTTTTCCCTGACCAGCCAGTCAATAGACCTGTTTTTGGACGCAAAGAAAGCGCCGCAGCTTTTATATTATAGTACACTCTCCGGGGCGTGTCAATCAATTTTTCCCGAGTTTCCGCATTTCAGCCGCACTTCAGCCGTTTTGTACCAGAAATTCCTCCGCCCCGTCCCAGAACGCCTGCTTTTTCGCATGGGCAATCATCCGCTCCCGCTCTCCCTCCAGACACCGATGGATGGTCATGGTGATCCGCCCCTCCGTGCGCAGAGCGGTCCGGTCCAGAGAATAATCGATCCAGTCGTTGACGTTCCGCTCGTAAGGCTCCGGCTCCCCAGCCGGGACGATGGAGATCAGGGTCAGCCCCTCGGCCGGCGCCTTCACGCCCGCCCTCCGCCGGTCCCTGGCGTTTAAGACTTCCCTCATGTGCTCCGGGGGAAAGGTCCCCTGGCCGATGCTCATGAGGGTTCCCGCAATGATCCTTACCATATTATAGAGGAAACCGTTTCCGGAGAGGCGGACGGTGACGAGGTCTCCCGTCCTGGTCACGGACACCTCGTAGAGCCTGCGCACCGTGTCCTCTGCCTGGCTCCCCGCCGAGCAGAAGCTTGCGAAATCATGCTCCCCCACAAGGTGATCCGCCGCCGCCTGCATGCGCCCCGCATCCAGGGGCCAGTGGCAGAAGGCTGTGTTTCGCCGTCTGGTGGGATCGGGGAACTGCCGGTTCAGGATCCGGTATTCGTAGGTTTTCACGGAATTGCATTTCCGGGGATGGTAGGAAACCGCAACCTCCTCTGAAGACTGGACGGCGATGTCCTCCGGCAGGCGGCTGTTCAGGGCATAGCTGAATTTTTCCGCAGGGATCCGGCTCTCCGTATTGAACACGGCGATATTTCCCAGGGCGTGGACGCCCGCATCCGTCCTGCTGGCCCCCGTCACACGGACATCCTCCCCGGTGAGCTCCGAGAGGGCCCGGTTTAACTCCGCCTCGATGGTGGGACCGTTCTTCTGGAACTGGAAGCCGCAGTAATTGGTGCCGTCATAGGCCACCACTAATTTGATCCGTCTCATCATTCCTCCGTCACAACAGTACCCGCAGGAGCACCACGCCCGTCGGGAACGCCAGAAGGATCAGGTAGGCGAGCCGGTCCGCCGTCCTGTATTTCAAAGGCTTCATCTTGGTGCGCCCTTCTCCCCCGTGGTAGCATCTGGCCTCCATGGCCAGGGCCAGGTCGGAGGCCCGCCGGAAGGCCGAGATGAACAGGGGCACCAGAAGGGGGATCATGGCTTTGGCCTTTTTGATCAGGCCGCCCGTCTCAAAATCCGCCCCCCTCGCCATCTGCGCCTTCATGATCTTGTCCGTCTCCTCCACCAGGATCGGGATGAACCGCAGGGCGATGGACATGATCATGGCGATCTCGTGGACCGGCACGTGGACCACGTTCAAAAACCGAAGGCTCCTCTCCAGCCCGTCCGTCAGCTGGTTGGGCGTGGTGGTGAAGGTCAGGAGGGAGGTGCCCATGACCAGAAACGTAAGCCGCACCGCCATCATTCCCGCCCGGACAAGCCCTTCCTTTGTAATGGTAAAGATCCAGAAATGGACCAACTCCTCCCCCGGTGTCAGAAACAGGTTGAAGGCGGCGCTGAACGCGAGCAGGAAGAGCACCGGCTTCAATCCTTTCACAATATGCCTCACCGGGACCTTCGAAGCCGCAATGATCCCGAAGAGGAACAGGGCCGCCGCCCCGTAGCAATACACGTTGTCCGCCACAAACAGGGCGATGATCAGCACCAGGGTGCCGAAAAGCTTGGTCCTAGGGTCCAGTTTATGCACCGGCGACTGCACCGGATAATACTGGCCCAGAGTAATGTCTCGCATCATGAGATCGTCTCACCTTTCTTCTTTCATGGGTTCAGGCAATTGCGAAATATGAATTTGCGGGAATATTCTGGCAATATGTCCGACCAAAGCCTGCTGCGCCAAGCGTTCCGACAAGCCCAGAACCGCAGAAGTCACTCGGGAAAGAATCCCTCCTGCCTTCCCTGGTCTTGTCTCCACAGCGCAGAGGGCTTTTCCCGGAAATATTGCCAGAATATTCTACAAATTTTTGAGTTTCGCAATTGTCTGTTCATGGTATCGGGTTTCTCCCGTACACCTCATCCGTTTTATCTGCCTTCTTCGTCCGCACGGCTCACCGGTTTTCGTTTTCGTCCATGTTCAGAGTGCAGAGAATCGCTTCTTCTGCCTCCTCCACGGTGATCACGTCCGTCCGCACGGGAAAGCCCGCCTCCGCAAGGGCGTGGGCGATGTAGGTCACCTGGGGGGCCGCAAGCCCCATCTCCTCCAGCTCTTTGTAATGGCCGAAGACCACCCGGGGCGTATCGTCAAAGACCAGGCACCCGTGGTTCATAACCATGATCCGGTCCACGTATTTCGCCACGTCCTCCATGCTGTGGGACACCAGGATCACCGTCATGCCCCGCTCCCTGTGAAGCCTTGCGAGCTGTCCCAGGATCTCGTCCCGTCCCTTCGGGTCCAGGCCCGCCGTGGGCTCGTCCAGGATCAGCACCTCCGGCTCCATGGCCAGCACTCCTGCGATGGCCACCCGCCGCTTCTCCCCTCCGGAGAGCTCGAAGGGAGATTTTTTATAATAATTCTCCCCAATCCCCACCAGGGAGAGGGCCTCCCTGGCCCGTTTTTCGATTTCTTCTTTCGAAAGGCCCTGGTTCTTCGGCCCGAAGCAGACGTCCGTAAACACGTCCACCTCGAAAAGCTGGTGCTCCGGGTACTGGAATACCAGCCCCACCCGGCTTCGGAGCTCCTTCATGGAAAAGCCCTCCCGGTAAATGCTCTCCCCGTTGTAGAGGATGTCGCCCCCGGTGGCCCTCACCAGCCCGTTGAGATGCTGGATCAGCGTGGACTTGCCGGAGCCAGTATGGCCGATCAATCCGATAAACTCCCCGTCCCTAATCTCCAGGCTTACCTTATGGAGCGCCTCCGTCTCCATGGGCGTTCCTTCCTGATATTTGTATTCTACCTGCCTGAGTGTGATCATTGCGCCGTCCTCTGCTTCCTTATCCCCACCAGTTCCCCCACAAGCTCCTCCACGTCCAGGATGCAGGGAGAAAGGGGAACGCCCTTTTTCCGGAGGCCGTGGGCCAGCTCCGTCACCTGGGGCACGTCCAGCCGCAGGGCCTTCAGCTCGTCCACCCGGCCGAAGATCTCCTCCGGCGTCCCCTCCATGGCGATCTCCCCCTCGTCCATCACATAGATCCGGTCCGCATGGATCACCTCTTCCATGTAATGGGTGATCAGGATGACGGTAATGCCTTTCTTCTTATTTAATTCCCGCACGGTCCGGATGACCTCCCTGCGGCCGTTTGGGTCCAGCATGGCCGTCGGCTCATCCAACACGATGCATTTGGGCTCCATGGCCATGACACCCGCAATGGCCACCCTCTGCTTCTGCCCGCCGGAAAGCCGGTCCGGGGAGCTTCGCCGGTAGGCCGTCATGCCCACCGCCTTCAAACACTCGTCCACCCGCCTCCAGATCTCGTCGGTGGGCACGCCCATGTTTTCCGGGCCGAAGCCCACGTCCTCCTCCACCACGCTGGCAATGATCTGGTTGTCCGGGTTCTGGAACACCATCCCGGCCGTGCGCCGGACCTCCAGAAGGGAATCGTCGTCCTTCGTGTCCATGCCTCCGATCCAGACGGTCCCCTCCGAGGGCAGGAGCAGGGCGTTCATGTGCTTCGCCAGGGTGGACTTGCCGGAGCCGTTGTGGCCGAGGACCGCCACGAACTGCCTCGTCTCGATGTCCAGGCTCACGTCCTTCACCGCCTCGTTTACTTCCTCGACTTTTTCTTCCTCGTCCCGCTTGATATAATTGTAGATCAGGTTCTTCGCCTTAATGATGCCCATGGCCCACCGTCAACTTCCCTTTGATTTTCGTTTACATTCTTACAGAGTTCCATTGTACTTGATTCATATGGAAAAATCAATATGGACTTTTTGCTCCAAATCATATACTATGGAAATATACCAAAAAAGCGCCTCGTTCTGCACAAAAAAACACACATTTTATGAATGACACAAAGCAAAGAGGCTTTTTCAGAAATCGAAAGGAATGGAAAGATCATGAAGCTTGAGAAAAAAGCATGGGGAACCGCAAAGACCGGGGAGACCGTATACCGCTATACGCTTTCCAATGACAAGGGAATGTCCGTGGACGTCTGCAACGTGGGATGCAGTATTTTGTCCATCACCGTACCGGACAAGGACGGCGTTCCCACCGACGTGGCCCTCGCCTACGAAACCTGCGAGGACTACAACCGCAATCCCGCCAGCTTCGGCTGCGTGGTGGGCCGCTACGGAAACCGGATCTCCGGCGGGCGCTTCCAATTCGCCGGAAAGACCTGGCAGCTTGAACAGAACGAGGGCAAAAACCATCTCCACGGCGCTTCCGGCGCCTATGGCCGTCGATTCTGGCCCGTTTCGGAGGAATCGGAAAAATGCCTGACTTTCCGCCTGGAAAGTCCCGACGGGGACGGCGGGTATCCCGGTGACCTCACGGCCTGCGTTTCCTATTCTCTCACCGAGGACAATGCGCTTTCCATTTCCTATCACGTCACGACGGAGACGGAAGCCTTCTGCAACCTGACCAACCACTGCTATTTCAATCTGTCCGGCCATGACTCCGGCACCGTCCTGGACCACCAGGTATTCATCGGGGCCGACGCCATCACGGAAGTGGACGCAGAGTCCATCCCCACCGGCACCCTGCTCCCCATCGGCGGCACGGATTTTGACTTCAACACATCCAAGGCCATCGGAAAGGACATTGACGGAAGCCATCCCCAGCTCGCCTTCGGAGGCGGCTACGACCACAATTATGTGCTGAACGGAACGGACGGCGTCTGCGCATCGGCCTATTCCCCGAAAAGCGGCATCTTCATGGAGGTCTTTACCAACAGCCCGGGGCTCCAGTTCTACACTTCAAACTCCCTGGAAGAGCATGAGGCCGGAAAGGGCGGTGCCCATTACGGAAATCGAAGCGGTTTCTGCATGGAAACCCAGTTTTTCCCGGATTCCATCAACCGTCCCGAATTTCCTTCCTGCGTGGTAACGAAGGACGCTCCCATGGAACTTCGCACCACCTACCGCTTTTCTGCAAAGTAGGGACCACGGACCGGAGAAGCAGCGAAAGGCAACGAGAGAAAGTAAAGAAAAGCAAATAGAAAAGGTAAAGAAAGGACATCGTTTCATGAATCGCAAATTTGACGTAGTCTGTATCGGCTGTATTGTTCAGGACATTATCATCACCGGCATCGCACTGGATGCGCTGAGCCGGGACACCACCGTGGGCAACGACGCTTTCGTGACCTCCGGCGGCGACGCCAACAACGAATCCATCACCCTGGCCCGCCTGGGAAGTAAAACCGCCCTTTTGGTGAAGATCGGCTATGATTCCATCGGAAACAGCCTCTACTCCATTCTGGAAAACGAACCTCTGGATCTCTCCCTCGTCATTCGGGACGAGAAGGCGGAGATGATGATGGCCGTCGTGGTCATCAAGACGGACGGCGAGCGCTCTTTCCTGGTCAAACAGGGAAGCTCCGCCTGCCAGCTCGTGCCGGAAGACATTACGGATGAGATTTTAAAGAGTACCCGGGCGATCACCGTGGGAAGCCTCTTCTGCCTGCCCGGCCTGGACGGAGCCGGAATCGCCGGAGTCTTAAAACGTGCCCAGTCCTTCGGCACCCTCACCATCTGCGACATGACCTACGACATCAACAACATCGGCCCGGACGCCATGCTCTGCGCCTATCCCTACATTGATTATATGGTGCCCAGCATGGAGGAGGCGACCTACGCCACCGGCGAGACCGACCCGGACAAGATCGCCGACTTTTTCCTGTCCCGGGGCGTGAAGAACGTGGTCTTAAAGCTGGGCGGCGACGGCTGTTTCTTCAAAAATGCCTCCGAGCGGTTCTTCACGGACGCCTATGAGATCACGCCCGTGGATACCACCGGCTGCGGCGACAATTTCCTCGGCGGCTTTACTCACGGCCTCTTAAAGGGATGGCCCCTCCGGGAATGTGCCGACTTCGCCTGCGCCACCGGCTCCCTGAACGCCACGGCCATCGGCGCCCACCATGCCCTCAGGGATGAGGCCCACGTGCGCGCCTTTATGAAAGAAACGCCCAGGAGGCATCTGGAACGATAAGACAAAAACCGATTGATTGGCAAATCATTTGACCCACGGATCTATCAGAGCCGCCCAGCCAGGGCTTCGAGGTTCCCGGCCGGACGGCTCGCGATATTTCCTCCTAAGTATTGGAGTACTTTCCAGTTACTCTTTCCTGCCAGAAAATCCTCTTTGTTAGTCTCTTTCTTGTCATATTGCTCTCCCTCCGTGAGATACCTTCTATGCAAAAAAGCCCCGCATATCAGGGGCTTCCTTCCTGAGCCACTGGGGATTCGAACCCCAGACAACTTGATTAAAAGTCAAGTGCTCTACCGACTGAGCTAGTGGCCCTTATTCACTTTTCATCTGCCGTCTTTTAAGACGACATCTGCACTGGGCTAGCTGGATTCGAACCAGCGAGTGCAGGAGTCAAAGTCCTGTGCCTTACCGCTTGGCGATAGCCCATCATCTTCCTGTGAGTGATGTGCACAGCACTTGGCCATACATGAGGGTGGATACAGGGACTCGAACCCTGGGTCTTCAGAGCCACAATCTGACGCGTTAACCAACTACGCTATATCCACCATATTCATCTGTGCCGGACAGAGACACGTGCCTGGAGGGATTCGAACCCCCGACCCACAGCTTAGAAGGCCCTTGCTCTATCCAGCTGAGCTACAGACACAGGAAAAGCGGGTGATGGGAATCGAACCCACGTATCTAGCTTGGAAGGATAGTGTTCTACCATTGAACTACACCCGCACATATCATCGATTTCCTTGACGCAGGAACTATTATATCCCACTCGCAGATTCTTGTCAACCATTATTTCAAGAAACCGCGAAAAACTTTATGAACTTTCCATTTCTCCGATTTTGGTATATAGTATAGACAGACGGTCAGATAATTGCTTGTCTGACAGGCAATCGTGGAAAGGGGGCGGCAAAAGCACTGTGAAACAGTCGAACTATGACCGGATGCGGGATCAGATGGAGTCGGAATTCTTAAAGTATGACCAGGAACGGATGGCTGCGCGGTATGGATTGAGCAGGGACCTGTCGTATTTGTATCTGCATTTTATCGGAAGGACTTACCGGGTAAACCGTGCAAGCGGAAGAGTGGAATGGTCTGCGGACGGATTTCTCACGGCAGTCCATGCCGGATACAATGAGGCCATGACTATTTTCGATGTCCTATGCTGTGCAAAAGAAGACTGCAGGCTGTCCGGCCGTTTTGTCCCGGTCAACCAGTTAAAGGGGACCGTGCAGACTTCTTCCATCGGAGAGCCTCTTTTTAAAGAGGCGGCCGGGCGATTCGAGCACCGGACAGAACTACTCTCCGAAGCCTGTGAGCTTCTTGGCGGAATGCGGGAGCCCGTCGGGGATGTTTCCTACCGGCTTCCGATCTTCGATTTCCTGCCCGTCATCCTGCAGTTCTGGGACTCTGACGAGGAATTTGGGCCGGTTCTCAAGCTCATGTGGGACGAAAATATCCTGTCCTACATGCATTACGAAACCACTTGGTTTGCCGCCACGCACCTGTGGGAGCGGCTGGCCGAACTCATGGAACAGTAGGTGATCACGAACAGATCGGAAAGGAAGGACTTCATGAACAGGGATCCGGAACCGTTTTTTAACTGTATACGGAAACGATTATACCGGCGGCTCCATGCCCTGGCCAGGCCCCTGGCGGAGCTTAAGGATACCTCCGTTTCTTTCCCGGACATTCCCTTTTCGGACGTTCCTTCCGGCAGCTCCCGTTCTCTCTGTGCCACGGACGGATGCCGGATTTTCTGGAACCGGCAGGTCCTGGATGAGATCGCCCCGGAGGAGGCCGAGGCATTTTTGCTCCACCAGGTCGTCCACTGCCTGTTCGGTCATCCCTTTTCCATGCCCGCCGCCTGCCCGAAGGAAGTCTGGGATCTGGCCTGCGACCTGGCCGCCTGGCACATTGTGGGACTCTGGACACCGGAGCTTTTGCCGGAGGGTGTCCGTCACCTGTTTCAAACTTTTTTTGAGACCTGTTCTGAGGGTCGTCTGCGATCCCCCCATCAGGAGCTTCCGCTTTATCAGGCCCGCAGACTGGCCGCTCGGCTGGAAGAGGAAGGCGCCGTTCGACAGGATGAAGTCAGAGCCAGTCTCTTTCAAGCGACTGCCTTTTCGGACAGCCATGGTCTCTGGCCTGTCTTCCGGTCCGGCAAAGGCCCTTTTGCAGGGAAGGCCGGCGCCAGGGGCGGGCAGGGCAGAGAGGGGAGCGGGGAACCAAAGAAACCACATCCGGCACATCGTGACCGGACCGCTGCCGAAACGAAGGCCCTCTGGGACCGGCTGGGAAAACAGCTCACAAAAAAAGGAGCTCCTCTCTCCCTTGAACGAGAGCGAGGAGAACGCCCCGGCAGGCGGGGAGCGGGGGGCGGCGGGACCCGGTACTCCCTCCGCCTCTCCGACAACCGCCGCCACGATTACCGAAACCTTTTAAAAAGCCTGACCAGATGGGGGGAAGAGATGAAGCTCAATGGCGATGAGTTCCAGTATGCTCCCTATCTCTACGGACTGGAGCATTACGGCGGCATGCCGCTCTTAGAGCCTCTGGAATACGAAGAGACGGCGAGGATCCGGGAGCTCGCCGTCGTCATCGACACCTCCGCCTCCTGCTCCCGCTCCATGACCCAGGCATTTCTGGAGGAGACCAGAAACCTCCTCTCGGAGGAAGCGCTGTTTTTCCATCCCTTCAATCTCCATGTCATCCAGTGCGACAAGGAGGTTCGAAGGGACGACAAGCTGACCTCCTCGGAGGACCTTCGGGATTACATCGACACTCTGGAGATCTGCGGCGCGGGCGGCACCGACTTTCGGCCGGCCTTCGCCCACATCCGGCGCCTCCAGGACTGCCGGGAGTTTTCGGATCTGTCCGCCATTTTATTTTTCACCGACGGCTCCGGACTGTATCCCGAGGAGCCGCCGGATGCAAGGACGGTCTTTCTCTTTCTGAAGGACCACTACGACGCCATCGACGTGCCGGACTGGGCCGAGATCCTGATCCTGGACGGCATGACAGAACAGAACCACCAGAAGAAAGGGGATCCTCTATGAACATCCAGGACGCTTACGAAGAGCTCTGCCGCACCATTGCCGCCTACACGGCCAAAAACGAGGCCGGCCTTTACCGGATCCCGGTGGAATCCCGGCGGCCCCTCCTTTTGATGGGCGCCCCAGGCATCGGGAAGACCGCCGTCGTGAAGCAGGCGGCCGCCAAGTGCCGGGTAGCCTTCCTCTCCTACGCCATGACCCACCACACCAGGCAGAGCGCCATCGGCCTCCCGGTGATCCGGGAGCGTTCCTTTCGGGGGACTCCCTATTCCATCACGGAATACACCATGAGCGAGATCGTCGGCGACATCCTCCGCACCATGGAGGAGACCGGCCTGGATGAGGGCGTGCTGTTCCTGGACGAGATCAACTGCGTGTCGGAGACCCTGCTCCCCTCCATGCTGAGGCTTCTCCAGTTTAAGTCCTTCGGCAGCCACCGCCTCCCCGACGGCTGGATCATCGCGGCCGCAGGAAACCCTCCGGGCCGCTGCAACCGGTCCGCCAGGGAGCTCGACATCGTGACCCTGGACCGGGTCCGCCTTCTCGCCCTGGAGCCGGACCTCGACACCTGGCGGTCCTACGCCCTGCGGCGGACGGTCCACGGGGCCGTCCTCTCCTACCTCTCCCTCCGCCCGGAGCATTTTTATGTCTTTCAGAGAACGGAGAAGGGAACCGAATTCGTGACGCCGAGAAGCTGGGAGGATCTGTCGAAGGCGCTGGAGACCTACGAAGCCCTCTCCCTTCCCACCGACTACCGGTTTTTCTCCCAGTACCTCCAATGCGGCGAAGTCTGCGAGGGCTTCTCTTCCTACTACCGCCTGTATGAAAAACTTGCCGCGCATCCAGGCCTGGACGGCCTCACCGGCTCCGGGAAGATTCCGGAGGGCTTCCCCTCCCTGACGGACGCCCCCGCCGACGAGCAGCTCTCTCTGGCCGAATACCTGGTGCAGAACATCCACAGACAGCTCGGGGCCTGGGAGGACAGACGGCTCCTGGCCGAGAGCCTGGGATATTTTATGGACGGCCTGGAAGCCCTCCGCCCGGACTTTTCCGGGCTGGAGGAATCTTGCGCCGGCCTTCTCGCAAAGCGGAACGCCTCTGTCCAGAAAAAAAAGGAATTCGGCCTGCTCTCCGAGCGGGAGGAGGCGCGGGAACGGCTCCTGGCCGGCCAGATAAAGACCCTGGCCGCAGAAACCCGGCTGAAAAACCTGGAGACGGCGGAACCGCCGACGGCAGAAAACGGTGCGAAAGCGCCGGCGGACGTCTCTGCGGCCTCCCTCATGAGGACCCTCTCCGAGGCCCTCCGCTCCGAGACCGATCAGGAAGCCCTCCGCCTGGAAGCCGTCTTCCGGGGCATCCTGGCCTTTGTGCCGGAGGTCTTCGGAGACGGGCTCACCTCCTGCCTCTTTTTCACCGAGCTTTTGGAGCATCCGGAGACGAAGACATTCCTCACCGGCCGGATGAGGGAGGTCTACGACCGCTTCACCGAGTTCACCTGATCCCGCCGCTCAATCTGCGGTTTTATACTCTCACGATTTCTGCAGCTCCCAGGTCCGAAAGGCCACAAAAAGCTGTTCGTCGAAGCGGACATCCCTCTCCCCGCCCACCAGTTCCCGGATCTTGTTCATCCGGTAGCGTATGGTGTTTCTGTGGAGGTGAAGCTCCCCCGCCACCGCCTCCACGTCGCCGTTTTTCTTCACGTACAGCTCCGCCGTCCGGAACAGCTCCCCGTCGTAGCGCCGGTCAAACTCCCGGATCGGATCCAGGATGCTCCGGCAGTACTGCTCCAGCCACGGATTCCGGCAGTAGGGGAGCAGGATCTGGTAGATACCCATCTGCTGAAAACACACCGGATTTTCCCCGAAGAGCCTGGCGTACTGGCTGGCATACAGCGCCTCCTGGATGGACAGGTGGAATTCGTCCATGGTGTCATGGAATTTTCCGATCCCGATATGGTAATCCTCCTGGCGAAGGGAGAGGGTCCGCATGGCAAAGGCCGACGGGCTTCCTTTCAGGACCCGCTCTTCCATGTCAAGGATCACCAGGTATCCGTTCTGGAACCGGAACACCGCGTCCCGCCTCCCCACCCGGTCCCGGAGGGCGTTAAAGGCCCTCACATAATAAATGCTCTCCGAATAGGATTTCGCTTTGCAATACACGGAAAAATAGTTCCGGTAGCCTCCCTGGGGCAGAATCTCCTGGGACAGGTTCCGGATATTGGCCAGGCTCATCTGCCCGTTCACCATCAGGCCGATCTTCTGCTCCAGAAGCTCTGTGTCGTCCCGCTCCTCCATTTTCGCCCGAATCAAAATGGCGATGTCCTGAAAATAGGCGTCGTCCCGGCCGAACATATAGATCGGAAGGGCGTGCTCGTCCGCATAGGCCAGGGCCTCCTCCGGGAGCGTCTCGTAATAGATCGTCTTGATGGCGAGGGCCGCTACCCCGTCCCGGCAAAGCCCCTTCACCGCAGAGAGGATCCGCTCCGGATGGTCCTTGGCAAACAGCAGACTGGAGATCACAAAGGCATTTTTGCCGAAGGCCCACAGACGTTCCAGATCAGGATCCTCGTTGGCATACTCATAATCCAGGATACCGATGTTCAAGATCTCGTTCCGCTCCCCCTCCTTTCCCGCAATCAGATTAAAATTCTGAAATTCCTTGAGCTGCATGATTTCTTTCACCGTGATCGGCATGGCGCCTCCTCCTTTCAAGTAGGAATACCCGGATAATTCCAAAGAGCCCCGCATCTTCTGCGGAGCTCTCTGCTCTGCACAGGGGCGCAAGAAGAAATTAGCCGCCTAGCGGCATGCGCCCCGCGCAGCGAGTAGGGAATAAAAACTCTTCCCTACTCGATTTTATTGTTTCAGTTCCTTCACAAATTCCCCGATCCGCCGGATCCCCTCCCGGATGTTTTCCGTGGAGGTGGCGTAGGAGATGCGGACAAAGCCCTCCCCGGAGGCCCCGAAGCCTGTTCCGGGCACCAGGCCCACATGCTTTTCTTCCAGAAGCCTCGTAGCAAATTCCTCGGAGGAAAGTCCCGTTCCCCGGATGTTCACGAAGGCGTAGAAGGCCCCCCTGGGCTTCACGCAGGACAGCCCGTCGATGGAGTTGATCCCCTCATAAACGATATCCCTTCGGTTCTGGAACTGGGCCACCATGGCGTCGATATACTGTCTGGTCCCCTCCAGCGCCTCGATCCCCGCCCACTGGACGAAGGTATTGACACAGGAAATGGAATTCTCGTTGAGAAGCCCCATGGCCTCGATGATGTCCGCAGGCCCCGCCGCAAAAGCCAGCCGCCAGCCGGTCATGGCGTAGGTCTTGGAGAAGGACTGGGAAATGACCACCCGCTCCTTCATTCCCTCCACCATGGCGGGGCTCTTAAATTTCAGTCCGTCAAAGATAATGTTGTAATACACCTCGTCGGAGATCACGATCAGATCGTGCTTTTTACAGAACTCGCAGAACCGGATCAGCTCCTCCTCCGACATGACCGCCCCGGTGGGATTGTTGGGTGTGTTGAGCAGGATCGCCTTTGTCCTCGGCGTGACAAAAGTCTCCAGCTCCTCTAAATTATAGAAGAAATTGTCCTTCTCGTGGACCGGCACCATCACCGGTTTCCCGTGAGCCATCTTGGAATGGTTGGGATGATTGGCCCAGCAGGGATCGTTGACGATCATCTCGTCCCCGTCGTCCAGGACGGCCATGGCCGCCAGCCGCAGGGTATCCATGCCGCTGGGCGTGATGACGACCTCCTTATCTGGATCGTAGGAAACGCCGTGGGTCCGGAGAAGGTCTCTGGAGACGGCCTCACGGAGTTCCGGAAGGCCCGCGTTGGGCGCGTACTTCACTTTCCCCTCCGCAAGCGCCTTCTTCGCGGCCTCCACAATGTTCGGCGGCGTCAGGAAATCCGGTTCCCCGATGGTAAAGGAGATCATGTCGCCGCAGGTTTTTGCAATCTGATTCTGTTTCTCCAAGAAAACGCGGATGGAGGAGCGCTCCACGCATTTTCCGGTCTTTGATACACGACTCATAGCCGAATACCCCCTGATCATATTAGATTTTCCATAATGATGTTTTTTATACTGTGTTTTCTATATTATCTTTACTGCACTATGCTTTCGCACCCTGTCCCCGCACTTCATCCGCGCACTGCCTTTCCTCACTGCGCTGCCTCAGTCACCACGATGGGCAGTCTGCAGGTGAAGCCGTAAAACAGCTCTCCGGAACATAAGCCGGAGGCCTGCTCCAGCTCCTCGACCGGGATCTCCTTCCCCTGCTGCCTGCCGAGGAGCACTGCCTCGTCTCCGGTCTTCACGTCCGGGATATCCGTCACGTCCACCATGACCTGATCCATGCAGATGGTCCCCAGCACCGGCGCATAGGTCCCGTGTATCAGGACCCGGGCCTTTCCCAGAAGTGTCCTGGTGTAGCCGTCCGCATAGCCCAGGGGAAGCGTCGCGATGACGCTCTCCCGCTCCGTGACAAACTTCCTCCCGTAGCTGATGGGACTTCTCGCCGGGACCCGCTTCACATAGATCACCCGGCATTTTACCGACAGAACGGGGCGGACCTTCACCGTCTCATGATCCTTCACGCAGGCCGGATAACAGCCCCATACGATGGTCCCCGGACGGACCGCCTCGTAAAAGACCTCCGGCAGGCGGAAGATGGACGGGCTGTTCGCCGCCGTCCTCATGGGGATCCGGATCCCCTCCTCCTGAAGCCTCTTAAAAAACCAGTCAAACCGCTCCTTTTGCAGGTACGTGTAGGCAAGATCTTCCATGTCCGCAGAGGAAAAGTGGGTCATCAGGCCGAAGAGCCGGATCCCCGGAAGACGGGAAACCGCTTTTACCTGACGGATCCCTTCTTCTGTCGGAAGGAAACCGATCCGCCCCATCCCCGTATCCACGGTCACCATGAGCTCCGCCGTTCTCCCGTTTTTGACCGCCCACTCGGAAAAGGCTTTGGCGCACTCTACGGTGGAGATCAGCGGGACCACCGAAAGCTCCGCCGCCGCCGGGACGAGCTCCTCCGGGACCAGCCCCATCATGATAATGGTACAGGAGATCCCCGCCTCCCGCAGCTCCCTCACTTCCTCCAAAGTGGCAGCCGCCAGCATGTCGACTCCGTTTTCCAGATAGGCCTTTGCCACCGTCACTGCCCCGTGCCCGTAGGCGTTGGCCTTCACGACCCCGATGATCCTGCTGGGAGACACCCGCTCCTTCACCGCCCGTATGTTTTCTTCCAGACGGCCTTTATCGATTTCGACCCATGCGGACCGCAGTAATTGTTCAGACATGGTTCCCTCCCTAGTGGTGCAGGATCACGGACAGGAACTGCTTAAGCCTCTCGTCTTCCGTGTCCTCAAAGAAGGTCTTCGTATCTGTGTTGACCCGGATCTTCGCCCCCTCCAGGAAGCAGACTCTGGAGGCCACCTCCCTGGCGAAGCCCATCTCATGGGTCACGATGACCATCGTCATCCCCATGGAGGACAGCCTTCTGATGGCGTCCAGCACTTCCTTGATCATCTCCGGATCCAAGGCCGACGTGGGCTCGTCAAAGAGCATCAGGTCAGGCTCCATCATCAGCGAGCGGACGATGGCGACTCTCTGCTTCTGTCCTCCGGAAAGCTGGTGGGGATAGGAATCCAGCTTGTCTGCGATCCCAAAGATCTCCAGATACTCCACCGCCTTCTTCAACATCTCGTCCTTTTTCTTTTTCTGCGTCTTCACCGGCGCGATCAGCAGATTATCCCTGACCGTCAGGTTGTTGAACAGGTTGAACTGCTGGAACACCATGCCGATATGCTTGCGGATCTCTTTGATGTTCCTGTGGTTCACCTCCGTGCCCCGGTACAGGATCTTTCCGCTTCCGATCTTCTCCAGCCCGTTGATGGTCCTAAGCAGCGTGCTCTTTCCGCCGCCGGAAGGGCCGCATAACACCACCACCTCGTGCTCGTACACGTCCAGGCTCATATCGTCCAGCACGGTCAGGCTGCCGAACTGCTTCGTCACATGCTGCAGGGATACCACAATTTCTTTTTTCTCAGACATTTCGCTCACCCATTATCCTTTTCACAACGGTTCGTTCGAGTTTCTTTCCCAGCCACGTCAGGAAATGGCACATGATAAAAAAGATCACCAGCACATACGCATAAATTTCCATGGGGTAGGAATATTTCGGCAGCAGGAGCTGCGCCCTCCGCAAAGTATCCATGCAGCCGATGGTCGCCGCCACGGAGGTCCCCTTCACCAGCATGACGATCTGCCCCATGAGGGCCGGGATCGTGACCAGGAGGACCTGCGGCAGGATGATCCGGGTGATGGTGTGCATGAGCGGCAGGGACAGGGACTTCGCCGCTTCCCACTGCCCCTTGTCCACCGACAGAAACCCTCCCTTGACCACCTCCATCATGTAAGCTCCCTCCACCAGGGAGATGGACAGGACCGAGATCCAGAACTGGGTCCCCTTCGTCAGATAAGCATAGAAGAACAGCAGGATGATGATCGTCGGGACACCCCGGCAGATCAGGGCATAGGCCCCCAGGATATGGTCCACCACAGGAATCTTCAGGCTCCGGACGGTCCCAAGCACCACGCCGATCAGCATGGCGAAAAACAAAGAGGCAAAGATCAGTTTCAGCGTCATGGGAAGTCCCTGGACCAGTATGGTCTTCACAACGATATTATAACGGTCTTCAAAGGTCATGCGGCACTCTCACCTCTTTTCTCAATGGCCCTTTTGGGATTATTTTTCATGCTGAGCAGCTTCCTGGCTCCCTGGACAACGAAAAACAGGATCAGGTAGATCGCGCCTCCCACCAGATAAGACGTGATCGGGTTAAAGGAATAGTTGTTGATCTGGTTGCACTGGTAGGTCAGCTCGCAGATGGTGATCCACATCAGCATGGACGTATCCTTGATGATGATGGAAAACATGTTGATCACCGAATCCAGGACCTTTTTCCACGCCTGGGGGATCAGAAAATAGATCATGGTCTGAAATTTGTTGAAGCCCAGCGCATAAGCCGCCTCGCTCTGCCCGATCTCGATGCTCTGCAGGCCGCCGCGGATGATCTCCGCGATAAAGGCCCCGTCGTTCAGGACCAGCGCCACGATCCCCATGACTCCCGCAGAGACAGAAACGTAGCGGGAAACCCCGTAAAAGAGAAAATAGATCTGTACCAGCAGGGGCGTCTCCCGGAAAAAGCAGATATACGCCCGGACGATGGTCCCGAGGATCCTGGGCTTTCGGTAGCTGACAGCCCCCATCAGCACGCCCCACACGGTCGCGATCACGATCGCTATGGCTGCGTATTTCAAAGTGAGCAGCGTACCGCTCCAGAATCTGGGCCAGTACTTGACCACAATGTTCCAATTAAACGACATGGCATGCTCCTTTCTGTGTCAAAACCGGCGGACAGTCTCCGCCGCCCGCCGGTCTGTGCCGTCATCCGTCTCTGTTTTTAATAAGCAGTTCCGAAATTGTTCGGCTCCCAGTCGAAGCCCATCCAGTTCTTGTAAAGCTCCGCATAAGTGCCGAAGGCTTTTAACTTCGTCAGATACAGATTGAAGACCTCCACCGACTTGTCGCCGCTTGCAAAGGCGAAGCCATACAGATAGGAATCTCCCCTGTCGGGCAGGAGCCGGAGGTTTTCATTCTCCGTCATGGGGCCTGCGAACACGATGCTGTCGTCCAAGGACACGTCGATGACGCCGGAGGCCAGGGATTCCTGCCAGGTTCCGAGGGGAAGGGTCACGATCTCCGCCTCCGGGAACTGCTCTGCGATGATCGACTCATACACCGACCCGGAAGCGATCCCGAACTTGGTGCCGGGCGCCTTCAGATCCTCAAAGCTCTGATAGGAAGAATCCTTCGCCACACAGGCCATGGCCGAGTCCACCAGCCAGGGATCCGAGAAGTCGATCTCCGCCTCCCGGTCCAGCCGCATGTTCATATTGGCCGCGATAAAGTCCACCTTCCCCGTGTTGACTGCCGTCAGCATGGCGGACCACTCCAGGATCTCCCACTTCACATCCACGCCCAATTCCTCGGCAAACCCTCTCACGATGTCGGGAATGAAGCCGGTCGGCTCGTCGGATCCCGCTTCCGTGAAGATAATGTTCTCAATGGTAGGGTCGATACCGACGGTCATGTAGCCGTTCTCTAAAATGCGGGCGTAGGCGTTCTGCGTTTCCGCCGCCTCGTCCCCCTTGTCGTCCCCTCCGCCGCATGCGGCCAGAGAAAACATCATGGCAAAAGCCAGGATCAAAGATACTGCTTTCTTCATATTTCTTATCCTCCTTTTTATTTCAAGTGCGCACGGCGCACACTCGTTCCTTCTTTATGTAATAATGCTGCCGTCCTCACTGGAGTCCCACGGCCGCCAGTTCCTTTTTCATGACCGCAAGCTCGTCCGGCGTCAGATTGTGGAGCGGCCCCCGCACATAGCCGGCATCGATCCCCCGAAGCTTCAGTGCCTCCTTGAAATGGCCCATGCTGGCGCCGCCTTTTAAGATATCCACCACTTCGTTGGCCAGCCGCTGCTTTTTCCTGGCCTCCTCCCATTCCCCTCTCAGGCAGGCCTGGTATACATCCACGAAAAGCTCCGGATAGACGCTGGAGACGCCGGACACCACGCCGTCACACCCCATGGCCATCAGCACATTGATCAGCTTGTCACAGCCGTGGAGTACGGAAAACTCCCCGTCGTTCACCTTCTGGTACTCCAGGGTCCGGCACATGTCCGCAAAGCTGTACTTGATCCCCACGATGTTTGGAAACTCCCTAGCCAGCCGGTCGGCCACAACCACCGGCAGGTCATTGGCGGAGCATTGGGGAATGTTGTAAAGGTACACCGGAAAATCTTCCGGCACACTCTTTGCAATGGCCGCATAATAGTCATAGGCCGAGACTTCCGTCGCCCCGTAAAAAGCAGGGGAAACCGCTCCGATTCCGTCCGCGCCGATCTCATGGGCATGTCTTGCCAGCTCACAGGCATCCTTCGTCTTCATGGCCCCCACATGGATGAACACGGGTATCCGGCCGGCGCACTGGTCCACCACCGTCTTTGCCGCCAGCTTCCGTTCTTCCACGTCCATCAGCATCATCTCTCCCGTGGTTCCCAGGGGATACAGGCAGTTGACCCCTCTCTCGATCAGAAAATCCACATGCTGCCTGATGGCCTCCGTTTTCACCGACTCGTCCTCGTGAAAGGGTGTCACCATCGCCGTAACCACGCCGTACAATTTTTTCATGTCCTTTCCTCCCCGCTTCCATAATATTGTTTTTCTTCTCGTACAATCATACAGGAAACAGCCAAAAAACCTCTAACTTTTTGTTATTTCCTCTCACCGTTATGGTCATATTGCACAACTTTCACTGGATTTATGATAGCATAAGGAAACCTGTGATTTCATCGTTTTAATTCCAAAAATCGCCCTCCAATTTTTGTATTTTGTACAAAGAAACCGCCTGTTTAATGCTTTCTATAGTATTTTTCCCTCCACCGTTTCCCCTCCTGCTGAAGCTCCCCCGCATAGGCTGCCAGCTCGTCATACTGTTTCCTGACCGCCCCAATCTGCGCTTCCTGCTCTTTGATCAGCTTCTCCCGTTCCTTTAAAAGAGCTTTCTCCCTCAATCTGTACTGTCTGTTTTCCGCCTCCAGTTTAAGGATCGCGTCCCTGGCCTTCTGCCCGGTGCCGTACCGGAGAAATTCCCCCTGCTCCGGAGGCCGCTTTCCGTCCCAGGTAAGGACTTTCCCCTCCACCAGAACCATCAGCCGTTCCCCTCCTACATAGGCCGGCTCCGCAGATTCCGAAAAACCTTCCCACAAGACTCTG
>CAJUOF010000231.1 GCA_910587905.1 uncultured Lachnospiraceae bacterium | reverse complement strand
TCCGTTGAGGTCGATGGACATATTTCCGGCCTTCACCCCTTGATAGATCAGGTCCATCACGGACCTCTGCCTCGCAGGGGAGGGCATGCACATCTCGATTCCCATGGCATCAAACACCTGCTTATAAACCCCAGACCGGCAGGTTCCGTCTGTGGCTAAGAGCCCGACCTTTTTCATTCCCTTCTGCTTGATCTCCTTCGCGGTCTCCTCAATCATGTTGAGGAAGGGGGTATCCACAAAGGGGATCAGCCGGTCATAAAAATAGTGGGCCGTATTGCAGGGCATAATGAGCACCTCGGCCCCCATTCCCTGAAGCCTGACCGCGCTTTTTACCATCTCCGGAACCGGATCCTCCCCGCCCGACAGAATGGCGGCCGTCCGATCCGAAATCTCCGTGTTGTTATCGATGCAGACTCTCACATGTTCCTGGTCGCTCTTTGCGTCGGTCACTTCCACAATCTTGCGAAACAAGTCACAGGTAGCCAAGGGGCCCATGCCGCCCACAATGCCGATGGTCTTCTTCATGATGCAATTCCTCCCCAAACTTCTTATCTTCCGAAACCTTTTTCCAGTATAGCCGTTTTCCAGAAACTATTCAAGGAACTATTCCACATGAATCACAAAATCAGGGCAGGAGGTTTCACACTGACCGCAGGTTACACAATCCTCTTCTCTGACTGCCTCCACGTAATTGTATCCCTTCTTATTTACATGGTTGGTGATCTCAAATACGTTTTTGGGGCAGATGCTTATGCAGATCTTACAGCTCTTGCAGAGCTCCTTGTCAATATATACTGCCACGATCCATTCCTCTCTTTCTGTGCCGGACGGCCTGCCGTCCGCACCTTTTCTATAACAATGTCCGTATGGTTTCCACCATCTCCACCGGATTTTTTACCACATGGACTCCCGCATCCTGGAGAGCTGCGATCTTCGTCTTGGCCGTGCCCACGTTCCCACTGACGATGGCTCCCGCATGACCCAGGCTCTTCCCCTGGGGAGCGTTGCGCCCCACGATCAGGGAGACCACCGGCTTTGTCACATGCTCTTTGATATAAGCCGCCGCCTCCTCCTCGGAGCCGCCGCCGATCTCGCCCAGGAGCACGATCACGTCCGTGTCGGGATCCTTCTCATAGAGGGCCACCGCGTCCTTCTGGGTAAAGCCCCAGATGGGGCCTCCGCCGATAGCGACCACGCCGGACTGCCCGATCCCTGCGTCCGTCAGGGTCTTGCCGATTTCATAGGAGAGGGCGCCGCTCTTGGACACCACGCCCACCCGTCCTTTTGTAAAGAACCGCACCGGGTGCGCACCCACCTTGCAGACGCCCGGGGCAATGACTCCGGCGCAACCGGGCCCCACCAGGATCGTGTCATGGGCCTTCGCATAGGCGATAATCTCCACCACGTCGTGGAGGGCGATCTCCTCCGTGGTGAGCACCAGCACCTTGATTCCCGCATCGATGGCCTCGAAGCAGGAATCCTTGGCCCCGGCCGGGGGCACGAAGCAGATGACCGTGTCAAAGTCATGGGCCGCCTTGGCCTCGGAGATATAGTCGTAGACCGGCACTCCGTGGACCTCCTGCCCGCCCTTTCCGGGCGTCACTCCGGCCACGATGTTGGTGCCCGCCTCCAGCATGACCTTCGTCTGCAGGGAACCGGATTTCCCCGTGATGGCCTGAACCAATACTTTCGAATCCTTGTTGATCAGGATTGACATTCCCCTGCACCTCCTTCCACCGTGCGGACAAATTCATTCACCGTGTCGACCAGAATGTTGTAGGTGGGCATCCCCGCCTCCTCCATGGTCTTAAGCCCCACTTCCTCCATGGTGCCGCACATCCTGGTGAAAATGGGAATCTTCACGTCGTGTTCCTTCACATACTTGGTGATGCCGAGGGCCATGTTGTCCATACGGTTAAAGCCGCCGATCAGCACAATGATGACTCCCTTCACCTCCGGATGCCCCGTGAGGGTCAGATCCATGGCCCGGTACATGACCTCCTCCGTGGTCATTCCGCCAAGCTCACAGAAGCTTGCCACATGCCCGCCGGCATCGTTTAACAGATCCAGCGTCAGCATGCCGGTCCCCGCTCCGTCGGAGATCAGTCCCAGATCCCCGGAGAGGGGCACGTAGGTGATGGTGGTCGCCTCCTTTTCGGGCGCTTTGTAGGCATGGAGTTTCTCCCTGGCCTCCTCCAGCTCAGAAAGCTTCGCCTGCATGTGGCGGGCGTGGCCGTCGATCACGAACTTGGAATCCATCGCCACAAGCTTCCCGTCCACCAGCCCCAGGGGATTGATCTCCACCAGAAGGGCCCCGGCTTTAAAGAAGGCGTCCTGCACCTTCTTCACCATCTCGAACAGGTCCTGTTTGTCCTCCACCCCAAGCTTCTTCGCCAGGTATTTCAGTTGATATCCCTTAAGTCCCGTGAAAGGATCGATCTCCAGCTTCACGATCTCCTCCGGGTTCTCCTTCGACACCGTCTCGATGTCCATTCCGCCCATGCGGCTGGCGATGAGGGTCGGCTTCGCCACGCCCTGCAGAGTGATCGAAAGGTAAAGCTCCTTCTCCGCCTTCATCATCTGCTCCGCCAAAAGCCCGCGGACCTTGTGGCCCTTAATCTCCATGTTCAGAATGTCATGGGCATACTTCTTATAATCCGCCTCATTCTCACAGACCTTGACGCCGCCGGCCTTGCCTCTTCCCCCGGTCATAACCTGGGCCTTAAGTACAAACGGAAACGCCATGGGGGCCGCTTCCCCCTCCGAGACGATCAGATGGCTCTCAGGCACGGGGATCCCATACTCCCGCATCAGGGCCTTTCCTTCATATTCAAATAGATTCATGGTCTCTCCTTTAATATGAGTTATACAGGTAATTGCAAAACTTAAGATTACCGGGTGGATTCTGACGACTGCGTCCATCCAAAGCCTGCAGCGCCAACCATTCCAATGAGACCATGGCGCAGAGGGCTTTTCCTGGAAGCAGACGTCAGAATCTTTTCCGTAGTTTTTGGTTTCGCAATTACCTGAAATATAAGTTGTGCTCTTTCGCATAGGCGGCTCCCGCTTCCACCGCCTTAAAGTTGAGCTCCACAAACCTGGGATTCACATTGTCCTTCACCACGTCCAGAAGGTCCTGGTGGCCGATCAGCCCAAGGGCCTCGCTTAAGAAGCCCAGCATGACCATGTTGGCCGCCATGCGGTTGCCGAGATCCACCGCGATCTGGGTGGCCGGAACCTCAAAAGTGTGGACGATGGGACGGGTAATCTTCGTCACCAGACCGGGATCGATCACCAAAACACCGTCCTCCTCCAAAGTGGGAATGTATTTCTCATAGGCCGTCTGGAACATAGCCACAAGCAGGTTCTTCTTCTCCGCCACCGGAGAATTGATGACCTTCCTGTCAATAATCAACTCCGCCTGGCACTGGCCGCCCCGGGCCTCCGAGCCGTAGGACTGGGTCTGAACCGCATACAGATTGCCCTTGGTCACGGCAGTCGTCCCTAAAATCACGGCAGACAAAATGATTCCCTGCCCGCCGAAGCCGCATAAGGTAACTCTCTGGGGATATGTAATCATTTCCTTCTCCTCCTCACATGATCTCGTTGGTGCCCTCGTAGACGGGCTTTTCCACACGGATGTATTCGCCGCAGCGAAGCTTGCCTTCCATCTCCTCCGGACTCATCTTCTTCGCCTGGGCGTCCGTATAAGTGTGCTCCTTGATCCAGGCGATCACCGCATTCGGATCACCGGTCTTCAAGGCATAGCGGCCGAAATGGGTCGGACACTGGGAAACGATCTCGATCAGGGAGAACCCTTTATGGGTGAGGGCCCGCTCCATGGCCTTCTTACACTGGGCCGGCTGGGCTGTGGTCCACCGCTCCACGTGGGTGGCCCCCGCCGCCTGAGCCAGGGCGCACACGTCGAACCTGGGTTCCGCACTGCCGTAGGGAGTCGTCATGGTCCTCGCCTTCTCCGGCGTGGTGGGAGCCACCTGTCCCCCCGTCATGGCGAAATTCATGTTGTTGACCATGACCACCGTCACGTCCAGATTCCTTCTGGCCGCATGGATTAAGTGGTTGCCGCCGATGGAGGCCACGTCGCCGTCACCGGCAAAGATCACCACGGGCGTATCCGGCTGCATCATCTTAACGCCCGTAGCCCAGGCCAGGGTCCTTCCGTGGACGCCGTGGAACATATCTGTTTTAATATAGACCGGGATTCTGGCCGTGCAGCCCACGCCCGCCACATGGACCATCTTCCTGGGATCCATGTCCAGCTCCTCCAACGCCTGCATATAGTAGTTGAGCACCTGGCCGCAGCCGCAGCCGGAGCAGAAAAAGTGCGGAAGCTTCTCCGGTCTCAAATATTTTCTTCTGGGATTGATTTTCAGTTCACTCATCTTACTTAACCCCCTTTTTCATATCTTCAAAGATCTCGTAGCCGGTATGTACCAGGCCAAGATTCTTGGTGATGGGAACCACCGGACACCGGCCCGCCGCCGCCCTCGCAATCTCATTCACATACTTGCCCATGTTCATCTCCACCGCAAAGATGCCCTTCACCTCTTTCGACACCTCTACGATGGCCTTCTCCGGAACGGGCCACACGTTGCAAAGCTTGAGTACGCCCGCCTTGATCCCGCTCTCCCTGGCAAGCTCCGCCGCCTCGATGGCCGGGCGCACCTCGCTCCCATAGGCGATCAGCGCATATTCCGCATCATCCATCAGAATCCGCTCCGTCCGGCAGATCTTGTCCGCATTCTCCTTCACCTTCCCGCAGACTCTCTTGTATAACCGGTCGAACACCTCCGGATCCCAGTCGATGCTCCCCTTCTCGTCGTGGGGATTCAGGGAATAGATCGTCTGGTAGCCGGCACCCAGGGGAGCCGCGTCGGGACAGCCAAACTCCGGCGCCGCAAAAGGCATGTACTCCTCCGGCGGCAGAGAGGTATAGTTTCTGTTATACAAGTCAATCTTGGATGCCTCCGGGATGTCCAGCCGCTCCCGCATCAGGGCGATGGTGGTCTCCGACATGATGATGACCGGATTCCGATATTCTTCTGCCAGATTAAAGGCCCAGATGGTATAGTCATAAAGTTCCTGGACAGAGGAAGGACAGACCACGATGGCCTCGTAATCGCCGCTGGCGCCGTAACGCATCTGATACACGTCCGCCTGGCTGGCATAATTTTCCCCACGGCACCGCTGCACGTCGGCGATCACCAGGGGCGCCTCGATGGTATAGGCATAGCCGAGCCCTTCCTGCATGTAATTGAATCCGGCGCTGGCCGTGGCCGTCATGACCTTGCCGCCGGCCAGGGACGCTCCCGTACAGGCAAAAATGGAAAAGAGCTCATCCTCCCCCTGTACAAACCTGCCTCCCACCTCCGGCAGCCTCTGGGACATCCTCTCCGAAATCTCATTGGCGGGAGTAATGGGATATCCGCCGAAGAAATTACACCCGGCGCTGATGGCGCCTTCCACAAGTGCGTAGTTGCCCAGCATAAAATGTACGCCGGTCTTTACGCGGTTCTCTGATGCTTTTACGATTGGCATATCGTGTTCTCCTTTCCTGCTATCGGGCACGTTCTCCTGAAATAGCTTCTATATTTGTATATTATATATTGTCGACAATATTCAGTCAAGTAGTTTTCGAATCTTTCCAGAGGTCGCGGCAAAGAAATGCATCAGCTAACGGCTCCCCACCGCGATCTGGATCACCAGGAGCCCGCCCCGTTTTAAGTTTGCAAAAAACACTTTGATGGTGGCGTATCCCATCATGACCAGGATAAAGATCATCAGGATGGGGCTGGTGATATCCGTCTATGCCACAAAACTACACTCCCGAATTTAATAGGCGCCATCTTAAACAAAGCCAAAGTGTCGCTCAGCTTTTCTTACCGTTTCCTCAACTGTACTGTTATCCGTTCGTTCCATCCACAAATAGTTACTGCCCTTGATATCATGATATCTTTTCTCATTGAGCATTTTTAAGGTTGCATTACATGTCGCCTTTGCTTTTTCAATATCAGAGGCGCTGTTAATAAAATCACAAAATCCCTGATGGTCCGGGCGGTTACAGTACTCCTCAATTAAATTTGACGGTTCTTTTATCAAAAACACGATTCGAGACATTTCCGTATATTTTTCAGCTTCTTCCACTGTCAAATGGCAGTCACACAACACATTTTTATTCTGTGAAAGACGAATCAAATCCAAAAATACAAAATCTAATTGTTCTCTCGTATTAGCAATCAGCCATTCTTTATATTCCTCTACAGTACGCCCAAAAAACTCATCTGCATCTTTAAAAACCTGATTCATTGACGGTTGAGAAGCAGGATTGGAAACTTTCCGATGACCGGCAAACTGCTCATCCACATCATAAACCAATAAATTATGCCGTTTAGCCAACTCCTGCGAAATTGTCGTCTTTCCGCCGCAGGGAGTTCCGGTTATAAAATAAACATTTTTCAAATATTCTTTGATTACATTATCTTGAAATATCATTACGAATCCTTCCGTTATTTTTAAGCATTAAGAAACCGCAGCCCTTTGATTTTTCAAAGGATTGCGGTCTCTATTTTTATTATTTAACTCTAATCACAAGATTACTCAACGATAGAAGCAACTCTTCCGGAACCAACAGTTCTGCCGCCCTCACGGATAGCGAAGGTGAGACCCTGCTCCATGGCGATAGGATGGATTAGCTCGATGCTCATCTCAACGTTGTCGCCAGGCATGCACATCTCAGTGCCCTCGGGAAGGTTGATCACGCCGGTCACGTCCGTCGTTCTGAAATAAAACTGAGGTCTGTAGTTGTTGAAGAAGGGAGTATGGCGGCCGCCCTCATCCTTGGTCAGAACGTATACCTGAGCCGTGAACTTGGTGTGGCAGGTAACGGAACCGGGTTTTGCGAGGACCTGTCCTCTCTCGATCTCGGTTCTCTGAACACCACGGAGCAGTGCGCCGATGTTGTCGCCGGCCTGGCCTTCGTCAAGCAGCTTATGGAACATCTCAACGCCGGTAACCACGACCTTGCGGGTCTCTTCCTTGATACCAGATCGGAAGAGCGTCGTGTAGGGAAAGAGTGTAGATCTCGGTGGTCG
>CAJUOF010000230.1 GCA_910587905.1 uncultured Lachnospiraceae bacterium | reverse complement strand
GATCCGCTACGGGCTCTCGGCCATCAAGAGTATCGGGAAGAACGTGATCGAGGAGATTGTGAGAGACCGGGGGGAGAACGGCCCTTACACCAGCCTCAAGGATTTCATCTATCGGCTGACGAACAAGGAGATCAATAAGCGAAGTTTGGAGAACTTCATCAAATCCGGTGCCATGGACAACCTTCCCGGCACCAGAAAGCAGAAGATGCTTGCGTCCATGGAGCTTCTGGAGAGGAAAAATCGGGAGAAGAAGACGGACATCGCCGGGCAGATGAGCCTCTTTGACTTCATGGGCGAGGAGGAGAAAAAGGCCCATGAATCGATGTTTCAGGACGTGGGGGAATATGAAAAGGAAGAACTTCTGGCCTATGAGAAGGAAGTGTTGGGCATTTACGTGAGCGGCCATCCCCTGGAAAAATATGAGGAAAAATGGCGGCAGAACATCACGGCGGTGACCTCGGACTTCAACGTGGACGACGAGAGCGGAGAGGCGAATGTGGTCGACGGGCGGACGGTCGTTGTGGGCGGCATGATCACGGCCAAGACGGTGAAGACCACCAAGCAGAACCAGCTCATGGCCTTTCTCACCGTCGAGGACATGGTGGGGACCGTGGAGGTGCTGGTGTTCCCCAGGGACTACGAGGCCAACCGGGCCATCCTGGTGGAGGACAACAAGATCTTTGTGCGGGGCCGGGTGTCCCTGGGCGACGAGGCGAAAGGGAAGCTCATCTGCGAGCGGGTCATTCCCTTCGACGGCCTTCCCAAGACTCTCTGGATCCAGTTCGCAGACAAGGCATCCTATTTCGCAGGGGAGAAGGAGCTTCTCGCACTCCTTGCGGACAGCGACGGGAATGACCGGGTGGGGATTTTTCTGCAGAAGGAACGGGCAAAAAAGTTTCTGGGGATCTCCGCCGGCGTTTCGGCGGCCGACGAGGGGCTTTTGGGGAAACTGGCTCTAAAATATGGGAAAGAGAATGTAAAAGTTGTAGAAAAGCCTATTGAAAACAGGGGAAGAATCCAATATAATTAAAGATAATTCGATTTTATGACAAAAAACTGATTACAGTTGGAGGAAAAAATTATGGCTAAGACAGTGAGCACCATCGGCGTACTGACCAGCGGCGGAGATGCGCCCGGCATGAATGCGGCGATCCGTGCAGTGGTCCGGACTGCGATCGCCAAGGGTATGAAGGTGAAGGGAATCCAGAGGGGCTACGCAGGTCTTCTGAATGAAGAGATCGTGGACATGAACGGCAGAAGCGTCTCGGAGATCATTCAGCGGGGAGGGACGATCCTCTATACGGCTCGCTGTGAAGAATTTCGCACGGAAGAGGGCCAGGCCCTGGGCGCCGAGATCTGCAGGAAGCACGGGATCGAGGGCCTGGTGGTCATCGGCGGGGATGGTTCCTACCGGGGCGCCGGGAAGCTGGCGGAGCTTGGCATCAACACGGTGGGCCTTCCGGGGACCATCGACCTGGACATCGCCTGTACGGATTACACCATCGGCTTTGACACGGCGGTGAACACGGCCATGGAGGCCATCGACAAGATCCGGGACACCTCCACCTCCCATGAGCGGTGCAGCATCATCGAGGTTATGGGGCGCAACGCCGGTTACATCGCCCTCTGGTGCGGCATTGCCAACGGTGCGGAGGACATTCTCCTGCCGGAGCGGTACGACAACAACGAGCAGACCATCATCAATCATATCATCGAGCACCGGAAGCGGGGGAAGAAGCACCATATCGTCATCAACGCCGAGGGTATCGGCCATTCCACCAGCATGGCCAAGCGGATCGAGGCGGCCACGGGTATCGAGACCAGGGCCTCCATTCTCGGTTACATGCAGCGGGGCGGCATGCCCACCTGCAAGGACCGGGTCTACGCCTCCATCATGGGAGCCAAGGCGGTGGAGCTTCTGGCGGCCGGGAAGACCAACCGGGTGGTCGGCTGGAAGGGCGGCGAATTCGTGGATTTCGACATGCAGGAGGCCCTTCAGATGCATAAGGATATTGACGAGGAAGAATATGCGATCAGCAGGATGCTGGCTCAGTGACGGAGTGACCGCAGGAGATCACGGCCGGCAGGAGGGGGAGCGCCGGGAGGGCGCACCGTCATGCAGGCGCTTTGCATCGGAAAACTGAGGGATACCAAGGGTGACAGTTTATGGCAGAATGGAAGGAAAAGGAACAGCAGAACAGGGAAGAAGGGACGCAGGGTGTTTCCCTTCAGCTTGACGACGGCGTTTTGCAGCCGGTGGAGGAGGTGCTTCCGGCCGGGGAGAAGGGGGGAGCCGCCAAGAGGATTGTCGCCGGCGGGGACACCATGCTGACCCATGTGACGCCGGAGGAGCTTTTTGACATTCTGATCGAGACCATAAGAAAGTATCATCCGTCGGACGACCTGAGCATGGTGAGGCAGGCCTACGAGATTGCGCATGCGGCCCACGAGGGACAGCTCAGAAAGTCCGGGGAGCCCTATATCGTCCATCCGCTAAGCGTGTCCATTATTCTGGCCCAGTTGGAGCTTGACAAGGAGTCCATCGTCGCCGGCATTCTCCACGACGTGGTGGAGGACACGGTCATGACCATGGAGGAGATGACGAAGGTCTTCGGCGGCGAGGTGGCCCTCCTGGTGGACGGCGTCACCAAGCTGACTCAGCTCTCCTGGTCCGCCGACAAGGTGGAGATCCAGGCGGAGAATTTGCGAAAGATGTTTCTGGCCATGGCCAAGGACATCCGGGGGATCTTAATCAAGCTGGCGGACCGGCTTCACAACATGCGGACCCTCAAATACATGCGGCCGGAGAAGCAGAAGGAGAAGGCCAGGGAGACCCTGGAGATCTATGCGCCCCTGGCGGACCGGCTGGGGATTTCCAAGATCAAGATCGAGCTGGACGATCTGTCCCTCAAGTATCTGGAGCCGGAGATCTACCGGGACCTGCAGGAAAAGATTTCCCTGCGCCGTCTCACCAGGGAGGAGTTCGTGCAGAACATCATGGACGAGGTGGAGGACCACATGCACTCCGCAGGGATCAAGGCCAGCGTGGACGGGCGGGTCAAGCACTTTTTCAGCATTTATAAAAAGATGGTGAACCAGCACAAGACGCTGGATCAGATCTATGACATTTTTGCGGTGCGGATCATCGTGGATACGGTCAAGGATTGCTATGCGGCCCTGGGAGTCATCCACGAGATGTATAAGCCGATCCCCGGGCGGTTCAAGGATTACATCGCCATGCCCAAGGCCAACCGCTACCAGTCCCTGCACACGACCCTGATCAGCAGCACGGGGCAGCCCTTTGAGATCCAGATCCGCACCTACGGCATGCACCGGACGGCGGAATTCGGCATTGCGGCCCACTGGAAGTACAAGGAGGGGCAGGACGGCCGCAGCATCGCCCAGAAGGAAGAGGAAAAGTTAAGCTGGCTCAGGCAGATTCTGGAGTGGCAGAAGGACCTGTCCGACAACAAGGAGTTTCTGTCTTCTTTGAAGACGGACCTGGACGTGTTTTCCGAGAACGTGTACTGCTTTACGCCGGGGGGGGACGTGAAAAACCTGCCCAGCGGCTCCACCACGGTGGATTTTGCCTACAGCATCCACAGCGCCGTCGGAAACAAGATGGTGGGGGCCAGGGTCAACGGCAAGCTGGTGCCCATCGACTACGTGATCCAGAACGGCGACCGGGTGGAGATCATCACCTCCCAGAATTCCAAGGGGCCCAGCCGGGACTGGTTAAAGAGCGTGAAGAGCGCTCAGGCCAAGAACAAGATCAACCAGTGGTTCAAGACGCAAAACAAGGAAGAGAATATCATCCGTGGACGGGAGATGATCGACCGGTACTGTAAGACCAAGGGGATCAATTTCGGTGATATCGGAAAGCCGGAGTATGAGGAGAAAGTGATCGCCAAGTACGGTTTTCTGGAGTGGAACGCCGTGCTGGCGGCCATCGGACACGGCGGCCTGAAGGAAGGCCAGGTGGTCAACAAGCTTCTGGAGATCTACCGGAAGAACAATCCGGCGACGGTGCTGACGGATGAGAAGGTGATGAAGGACACGGAGGCCAGGGAGAGACGCCCCCAGGAAAAGGGCGGGAGCGGGATCGTGGTGAAGGGTGTCCACGATCTGGCCGTGCGGTTTTCCCGCTGCTGCAGCCCGGTTCCGGGGGACGAGATCGTGGGCTTCGTGACCAGGGGCCGGGGAATCTCTATCCACCGGACGGACTGCATCAACATCATCAATCTTCCGGAGGACGAGCGGGTGCGGCTGATGGATGCGGAGTGGCAGCTTCCGGAGGGGGAAGAGCACAAGGAGACCTACTCCACGGAGATCAAGATCTATGCCCGCAACCGGATCGGCATGTGCGTGGACATTTCCAGGATCTTCACGGAGCGGCAGATCGACATCACCTCCATGGTGGTCCGTACAAACAAGCAGGGCCTGGCCACGGTGATGATCGGTTTTGATATTCACGGTGTGGAGGAGCTGACGAGTCTGGTGGAGAAGCTGAGACAGATTGACAACGTGCTGGATATTGAGAGAACGGTGGGATGATCAGGATGAACAAGATAAAAATTGAGGGTGCGGTGCTGGGGATGCTGGGCACCAACTGCTATTTTATTGAAAACACGGAGACGGACGAGGTGGTCATCGTGGACCCGGCGGACGATGCGGGGGCTATTGGGGATTGGTGCAGGAACAACCGGAAAAAGCCGGCGGCGATCCTTTTGACTCACGGGCATTATGACCATATCCTGGCGGCGGAAGAACTTGGGAAGGCTTTCTCTGTCAAGATCTATGCGGCGGAGGCGGAACAAGCGCTGTTGGAGGATGCCTCCATGAACCTGTCGGCGGCCTGGAGCCGTCCGGTCACCTTGAAGGCCGATGAATTCCTGAGGGACGGGGATATTCTCTCCATGGCGGAAACGGAGATTGAGGTCATTGCCACGCCGGGACACACGGCGGGCGGAGTCTGTTATTATATCAAAGAGGCGGGGGCGCTTCTCAGCGGCGACACCCTCTTTGCCGGCTCCTACGGGCGGACGGATTTTCCGACCTCCTCCATGTCGGACCTGGCTCATTCTGTCCGGGAACGGCTTCTCACCCTGCCGGAGGATACCCTGGTCTATCCGGGCCACGGGGAGGGGACGAGCATCGGGTATGAGAAGCTGTACAATCCACTGAGCAGATGACGAGGGACTTCCTGTGAGAGCAGGGAGTTTTTTTTCGGAACAAAATTGACATTTTCATGGTGTTGTGTTATCTTATACTTAGTATTACATAGCGTATAGGAATGGGAAAATATGGGAGACGGAAAGGAGGCGGGACATGCAGGAAAAATATGAACGGCAGATGAAAAAGGGTGTGCTGGACATGCTGGTCCTGCGGCTTCTCGAGGAAGAGAAAAAATACGGCTACCAGCTGATCATGGAGCTTCGGGAGGAGAGCGGCGGGATTTTCTGCCTGAAGGAAGGGACTCTCTATCCGATTTTGTACCGGCTGGAGGATGAGGGCCTGGTGGAGAGCCGGTGGTCGGAGGCAGAGCGGGGCCAGATCCCGAGAAAATATTATCTGATGACTGAAAAGGGGCGAAGGACCATGGGCGAGATGTACGTGAGGTGGAGCCAGATCGCAGCCGGCGTGGAAAAACTGATGGGGCAGAAACAGATCCGGAGGATTTCGGAGGAGGAACCGGGTGGAACGGCCATTTCGCCGTGGTCGGAAAGGAGGAAAGCGGATGAATGCGGAACGCTATGTGAATGAGATTGTCAAAAAAGTGGAGTGCAAAGGCGCAAAAAGGGAAGAGATCCGAAACCAGCTTCTCTCGGATATCGCCGCCAGAAGAGAACAGGGGGAGACGTTGGAAGAAATCATAGAGAGTATGGGTTCGGCCGGGGAGATTGCGGAGGCCTTCTGCCAGGAACTTTCAGAGGAGGAGAGAAGGGCATACAGAAAAGTACGCCGGAGAAAACGGATGACCGTCATAGTCGGTGTGAGCGTTCTTGTCCTGCTTCTCCTGGCCCTTTATTTCTGGTGGTTATTGCCAAAGAAAGCCGATTCCGGCATGCCTTTTTCCAGGGAGGAGATCACGGCAAAGACTGTCGAGGTGGTGGAACTTTTAAATGCCGATGATTTTGAGACACTTAAGCAAATGGCGCTGGAAGAGCTGCACACGGCTCTGACCAGGGAAAATATAGACAAGGCTAGAGCTTTTGTCTCCGACGACTGGGGAGAGATGCGTTCTCTCGGCACGGTCTATGCCCAGGAGGTGGAGCAGAAGGGGAAGCATTTTACGGTCACACAGGTGGATGCCATTTACGAGAAGGTCAATGTTGTATACACCATCACCTTCGATGATGAGGGCCGGCTGGCCGGAGTTTATATGAGGTAAGGGAGGATGTTCAGATGCTTGGATTTATGATCTGGATGCTTGGGGGCGCAGGCTTCGTCGTTTTTGGGATCTATGCGGCTTTTTCCAGGCGGACCATGCCCTTCGGGTTCTGGGCCAACGCAAAGGTGTTTGAGGTGACGGATGTGAAGGGATATAACCGGGCGGTCGGGATCTTGTGGTGTGTCTTCGGCGTATGTTTTGCCCTGCTGGGACTTCCTCTTTTGCCGGGACAGAATTCGGCCTGGGTGCTCTTCTCGGTCCTGGGGGCCATGGCAGAGGCGATCACGGCGATGGCGGTTTATACGGTGGGGATCGAGGGAAAGTACCGAAAGAAATGAAGCTTGAGTTTCCGTATTTCCCACGTCAATACAAAATACGGAAACTCAAGAAATGAAGCACTTTACATTTCAGCGGATTTTTTGTAAAATACAAGCGAAATCTATCACGTATACAAAATAGGTGATTGCGAAACTCGAAAGCTTGTCGAATATTCTGACAATATTTCCGGGAAAAGCCCTCTGCGCCATGGAAATGAGACCATGGGAAACAGGAGGGCCTCTGCCCGACTGTTTTCTGCGCTTATGGGCTCATTGTAATGGTTGGCGCTGCAGGCTTTGTACGGACATATTGACAGAATATTCCTGCAATTTTATGTTTCGCAATTGCCTATATACGAAAAAATTGCAAGGAGGAAACAGCCGTGCAGGATCTTTTGATCGTTGTGGACATGCAGAATGATTTTATCACCGGGGCCCTTGGGACGGCGGAGGCGGTAAAAATCGTGCCCAGGGTGTTGGAACTTGTCCGGGATTTTAAGGGAAAGGTGCTCTTTACCAGGGACACCCACGGGGAGGATTATCTGGAGACGCAGGAGGGGAGAAAGCTCCCGGTGCCCCACTGCATCGAGGGGACCGACGGGTGGCAGATCTGTCCGGAGCTGGCGCCTTTCTGCGGGGGAATGTCCATCGACAAGAGGACCTTCGGCTCTTCGGAGCTCGGAAGGCTTCTGGAAGATCTGGACAGGGAGAACTCTGTAAAGTCCGTCACGTTGATCGGGCTCTGTACGGATATCTGTGTGATCTCCAATGCGCTCCTGGCAAAGGCATTTTTGCCGGAGGCGGAGATCATCGTGGATGCGTCTGCCTGTGCGGGAGTGACGCCTGAGAGCCATAAAACGGCACTTGCGGCCATGAAGATGTGAGCATCCCGTCATAATAATAGATCAGCGTTTCATATTCCTCGGTTTGACCGCTCCCGCTGATCGTCAGAACAGAAATCCCTTCCCGTTCCTCTAACCGGATACTTTCCTTTGTATCAGCTTCCAGCCGCAGCTTATTTGCCAAGTAGGAAAAAGAAGTACGGACAGCCGTATTCTCCTCGCCCGTGGCGGCTACCTTACGGTAAACTCTCGCCCCGACCACTACCAGCAGCAGAGAAAACAGCGCAAACATTCCATAAATCAGAAAAATCAAAAGCCCGTTTGCCGACAGCCTCCGTTCCCTCATATATGCCATCCTCCCCTTTTTATCATCT
>CAJUOF010000229.1 GCA_910587905.1 uncultured Lachnospiraceae bacterium | reverse complement strand
TCCAGAACCTGTGTCTTATAATTCAAAACTGTTTCCAGACTGTAATGAAACCGCTTCACTTAAAAATCCCTCCATGTCTTATCCGGCGATCGCCCGCATCAGCTTCACCGTCTCTTCATAAGAAAAGCTTTCATTAATTCCCTGTGTCAAAAATCCATTCATATTGTTGATCTTGGAAACTGCCTCGTCGAGTGCAGGATTGGTGCCTTTTTTGTAAGCGCCGATGGCGATCAGGTCGGCATTTTTCTGATAAAGCGCCAGAAGATTCCGAAACCGGCCGTCGATTTTCTTATGGTCCTCCGGAACGATCTCCACCATCAATCGGGAGATGCTGGCGCCAATGTCAATGGCGGGAAAATGATTCTCGTTGGCAAGCTGACGGCTCAACACGATATGCCCATCCAGGATGCCTCGGACCGTATCGGAAATCGGCTCGTTGGTATCATCCCCTTCCACCAGCACCGTATAGACTCCGGTAATGGAACCCTTGTCAAAATTGCCGCTCCGCTCTAAAAGCTTGGGAAATTCCGCATAGATGGAAGGCGTATACCCTCTCGCAATGGGAGGCTCCCCAATCGCTAAACCGATCTCTCTCTGGGCCATCGCATAACGGGTCAGGGAATCCATCATCAGAAGGACATCCATCCCCTGATCTCTGAAATATTCCGCAATCGTGGTCGCCACCAAGGGACACTTCATGCGGAGCATGGCCGGCTGGTCCGAGGTTGCCACCACCAACACGGAGCGGCTCATTCCCTCCTCCCCCAGGTCTTTCTGGACGAATTCCAGAACCTCACGGCCTCGCTCACCCACCAGGGCAATTACGTTGATATCTGTCTTTACATTTTTGGCAATCATTCCCATCAAGGTACTCTTGCCGACACCGGATCCGGCAAAGATACCGATTCTCTGGCCTTTCCCGATGGTGTTCAGCCCGTCAATGGCCTTTACCCCAAACTCCAGCCGCTCTCTGATCGGCGGTCTGGCCAGAGGATTGATCCCCGGAGAATCCACAGAATAAAATCTTGTGGGATGGAGCTCCGGACCTCCGTCTATGGGTTCTCCCATGGCATTGATAATACGTCCCCGGAGAAAATCCCCCACAGGCACTTTCAAGCGCCGCCTCGTGTTCCTCACGAAGCTGCCCGCGCTGATCCCGCTGGTATTCTCATAAGCCATCAGCTGAATGCGGTTTTCCTTGAAGCCCACCACCTCGGCGCGAATCTGCCTGTTCTGCTCCTCGTTATAGATCATCACGATGTCGCCGATGCTGCTTCTGCCGCCTGATGCCTCCACAGACATCCCGACTACATTTTCAATTTTCCCGATTCGGCTGATCGTCTCTGAATTGGCGATCAACTGCGGCATTTTCTTAAACATAGCCGTCCTGCTCCTTCGCTCTATGGTTGTGGCCCCTGTCGATCTCCGTGCCCACGGTGCCCATACTCACAGGTATATCATTTCTATGCGCGTATGGTTCCTGTAATTTCACGAATATTTTCCATCTGTGTCTCCACGCCGATATCGAGAATCTCCTCCGGCGTTTCGATGATACAGCTTCCCCGCTGCTCTTTTTCCATGACAATGAACTTAATGTTGTCAGATACCCTGGTAAGCTCCGTCACCAAATCCACGTCTGCCTCCATCATCATGTCATAGTCCATCTTTTCCAGATAAATCTTGAGCCAAGCCGTCTTCTTTAGCTTCTCTGTCTCAAAGACGATCATCCTGCGGATAATATCGCCGCTCGCCTCCAGGCTGGTATGGATCACCTTTTCCGCCACTGCAAACGCGCAATCTCTAAGCTGATCCAGATAATCCCGAAGACATTTGCTTTTGGCCCGTTCAATGCTGGCGACCGTCTCTGAAAGTTCCTGACTCACTGCCTGCCTCTGTTCCTCCAGGACTGCCTCCATCTTTCCCGTGGCTTCCGCCCGCCCGGCCTGCCGGCCTTCCTCCAGGCCTCTCGCATAGCCGGCCTGTCTGGCCTCCTCCTTGATGGTCTCCGCTTCCGCTTTGGCCGCTTCAAGAAGTTCCTCAGCCTGCTTTTTCGCCTCCGCCAGCGCAAGCTCAGCCTGTTCATCTGCCTCTCTAGCCGCCTCTTCCATGGCCCGCAAGGCTTCCAGTTCCTCATCTATGTAAAATTTCTCTTCTGCTGTCTGTGCTGCTTCCTGGTCGGCAGCCTCATCCAGATTCCGCCGATTCAGTTCCCGGATCACCGGTTGAGATACGGTCAGAGGTGGAATGAAATCACGGACTTTTTCCGGACTCCACGCCTTAATCACGCTTTTAGACGATGATATCATCCTCGTCACCGCCCTTCTTAATGATTACCTCGCCTCTCTCCTCCAGATTCCGGATCAGATTAACAATACGCTGCTGTGCCTCTTCCACATCTTTCAGACGGACGTTGGTCGTAATCTCCAGATCGGCCTTGACCGTCTCCGCCATTCTCTTGGACATATTGCTGAAGAAAATAGCCTGCATCTCCTGGGAAGCCGTCTTGAGCGCGTATACCACATCCTTGGAATCACAGTCACGCACAAAACGCTGTACGGAACGATCGTCCATATCCAGAATATTCTCGAAGATGAACATTTTGTCCCGGATATCCTGCGCCAAATCGGGATTGGTCTTGCCCAATTCCTCGAAAATCTTCCTCTCATTGCTGCGGTCCACGTGGTTCATGATATCCGCCACATAATCGATACCACCCAGGTTCGTGTTATCCTCACTGGTAATGATCGCGGAAAACTTCCGTTTCATCTCTTCTTCTACAATGGCAATGGCCTCGGGGGATACCCGGTCCATATTCGCCATACCCTCCAGCACCGGAATCCTCTTCTCCTCCGGCAGCTGCTCCAAAATCCCGGCCGCCTGTTCCGGATCCATATAGGATAAAATCAGAACAATCACCTGAGAGCGCTCATGCTGCAATAAGGAGAGCAGGGCCTTCGGATCGCCCTTGGTAAAAAAATTGAAGGGTTTCGACTGGAGGGTCTTGGAAACCCTCTCCAAAAGTGACCTGGCAGTCGTATCGCCAAATGCCTTTTCCAGAACGTTTCTGGCATAATCCAGGCCACCGTCCGTCATCATCTTATGGGTCAGACACAGCTTATAGAACTCATCCAGAGCTTCTTCCACCTGGGCATTGCTGGTTTTCCCCAGCTTTGCCACCTCATAAGTCAAATCCTCGATATCCTGCTCGCTCAAATATTTATAAATCTGAGACGCACGGTCGGCTCCAAGAGACACAATGACAATGGCTGCTTTCTGTTTGAGCGTCAGCTCAGCCTTTCTCTCTTCCTGCGCACCTTCTCTATTTGCGTTTGTCTGAACTGCGGCCTCCGCCATTTCTACCACCCTCCTCGCTGGTCAGCCAGCCCTGTACAAGTTTGGCGACAATCTGCGGATTCTGATCCACCATCTCGCCGATATTCTGCTTCAGCTTCATATTCCGCTGCATCTTAAGCTTGATGATCTCCTCATTTTGAGAGGTTTCTTCCTCCTCCTCCAAAATCGACGCAACTGCAGCATTCGGGGCCTCCCCTTCAGACCAGCCATCCTCGGCCGCTGCCCCAAGAGCTCCGGCAGGCATCGCAAGGAGTTCCTCCTCCTCTGCCGCCTTTTTCTTCTTTTTCTTTCTGCGAAGCAGCAGCAACAGCAACAGCAGCAGAATCAGGACAGCACCGGCAATGATGGCAATCAAGATCGGAAGAGGCAGACCTCCGTCCTCTTCAGCATCCGGCTGTATCGCCGGGATATTATCCTCTCCCGCCAAAGCTTTCGATTCTGCCGACAAAGTCCGGACAATGGTGATATTATCCACCGCATCCTCGGCCGAAATCCCGGAGGCATTGGCCACCAGGCTTCGAAGCTCTGAAAGCTCCACAGACATATCGTCCGTATCAATCACAACGCTGACTGTCGTATTCTCCAGCACTCCGGGATCTACCTGGCGCTGCTCTTTCACCGTATTGTAAAGCCACTGCCTGGTACGGCTGTCATAGGTGTAGCTGTCTGCCGCATCCTCGCCGTTTTCATATGTGTAACGGGGGGTCTCCGCATTGCCGTCGGCGCCGGCCACACCGCCGTCGTCCGCATCCGTGCCTATCTCCGTGCCGCCGGCTACCGTCTCTCTTTCCAAAAGACCGGTTTTATCCTCATCGTCGATTTTTTCCGGCGTGGAATATGTAGTGCTCTCCTGGAGCAGGGTCGCCATATTCACCGTGCCCTTGACAGCCACCTCCACCTTCCCGCGGCCATAAATTTTTTCCAACACAGTCCGGATATTGGCTTCAATATTGCTTTCAATGAGACTGGTCAATTCCGTCAGATCGTTTGCTGCGGCAGTCGTCCCGTCTCCTCCGCCGCCCCCCACTTCCAACATGGTTGCTGCGTCAAACACGGAAATATTATCGTTGAAATTCATACCTCTGACCGAGGTACTAATCAGACGTCTGATCGCGTCAGCACCCTCGACGGAGAGAGTGCGCCCGTTTTCCATGGTCACAGTCACTGCAGCGGAAGCCTCCGACTCCGTGTCGTCACTTAAAGCATATGCAGATTTCTCCGCCTGGGTGATCGTCACCGTCGCATCCTGCACACCATCAAAAAGCCGGATCTGTGCGCCCAGCCTGTTTTGCAGTTCATAAAGTGTATACTGTTTCCTGTCCGATTCCGTGGACATGAGCCCCGCATGATCGATATACATGTCGTAGGAAAACCCACTTTTCGGATACCCCTGACTCAAGAGATCAGCTCTGGTCTGATCTACCGTAGAAGCAGGCACAGAGATCGTGCCGGTACTCTCATTATACTTGAAGGAGATATCCGATTCCTGCAGAAGGCTTGCCACCTGCGCAGCCTCCGATTGATTCATACTCGTAAACAGGACACTGTAACTGTTATCTTGATTAAAGAATACAAGAGCCGTGATCGCCAGTGCGATAAGAACCGTCCCTCCCACACAGATCAACAGCAGTTTTTTTGTTTTCGATGCCAGTTTCTGCCACCATTCTTTGAACCTCTGCACGTTCTTTCCCAACCTTCACTAGCGAATTTTATTAGACATTGATTTTCATCAGCTCATTATAGGCATCCAGCGCTTTATTGCGAAGCCCGATCAGGATATCCACACTGAGAGCCGCCTTAGCTTCTGCAATGGGCAAAGTATGGACATTGTCAAGCTGACCGGTGGCCAGAAGATACTGCTTATTCTCCACATCTGCCTGAGTGGTATAAACCTGATTGACCACGTCGCGAAACACATCAGAAAAGAGTTCTACCTCGTCACCACTCTTTATCTCTTTTTGTCCTGTACCGTTCCCAATTTTTTCCCACGGAGTGATAGGTGTAATAAACTGCGTTGTCCCAAATTCCATATGTATACTGCTCCTTCCCTCATTACACAAAATAAGACCGGATAGAAAGCCTTTATCAAGATCTTACTTCCGGATCAAAAGCCCTTACTCGCCCAATCAGAATGCCTTCGCCGCACTCTGTAGACGTTTCAAATCATTGTTGACAGAATTTAACATAAATTGATACTCATAGGCGGTACGCACCAAGTCCACCTGCTCCTGGTCCATATCCACATTGTTCCCGTCCAAACGGGTAGACTCAGACTGATCCACATGCAGTCTGGCATGAGAAGAATGAATCGCTTGATAAACTGCCGATTTCGTCCCGTTTCCCTCTCCCCGGCTGGAATTCTGCAGTTTCTTGCGAAGAGTCTCTTCAAAGGTTATATATCTGGTCTTGTATCCGGGAGTATCGACGTTCGCCACATTATTTAAGCCTATGCTCTGCCGTTCCCACAGAAAATCCATCATCTTCTCTGTCAGTTCTATGCCGTTCCCATATAAACCGGCCAC
>CAJUOF010000228.1 GCA_910587905.1 uncultured Lachnospiraceae bacterium | reverse complement strand
GAACAGGTGATTGACTTCAAGCCCCAGCCGGTGATCACCAAGGATAATGTCACCATGCAGATCGATACGGTGGTGTTCTTCCAGATCACGGATCCGAAGCTGTATGCTTACGGTGTGGAAAATCCCCTGATGGCGATCGAAAATCTGACGGCTACGACTTTGAGAAACATCATCGGTGATTTGGAGCTTGACCAGACGCTGACTTCCAGAGAATTGATCAACACAAAGATGCGCACCCAGCTTGATGTGGCGACGGATCCCTGGGGGATCAAGGTCAATCGTGTCGAGTTGAAAAACATCATTCCGCCCAGAGAGATCCAGGATTCCATGGAGAAGCAGATGAAGGCGGAGCGGGAACGCCGTGAGAAGATTCTGCAGGCCGAGGGTGAGAAGAAGTCCACGATCCTGGTGGCAGAGGGTAAAAAAGAATCGGCGATTCTGGATGCGGAGGCCGAGAAGCAGGCGGCGATCCTGCGGGCAGAGGCGAAGAAGGAAGCGACCATCCGCGAGGCAGAGGGCCAGGCGCAGGCGATTCTCAAGGTGCAGGAGGCCAATGCGGAGGGCATCCGCCTGATCAAGGAAGCGGGAGCGGACGAGGCGGTGCTGCGGCTCAAGAGTCTGGAGGCATTTGCCAAGGCGGCTGACGGCCAGGCAACGAAGATCATCATTCCCTCGGAGATCCAGGGAATTGCAGGCGGAATCAAGAGCCTGGTAGAAGTGGCGAAGGACTGAACGATAGACGGAGGATAAGACGGCGATGGAGATTATGAAGAGCCTGAAAGGGCGAAGCTTTTTGACGTTAAAGGATTTTACACCGGAGGAGATCCAGAACTTTCTCGACTTGGCGGCAGATTTGAAGGCGAAGAAAAAACAGGGGGTTACGGGAGACAGCTTAAAAGGGAAAAACCTGGCGCTTATTTTTGAGAAGCCCTCCACCAGGACTCGCTGCGCCTTCACGGTGGCCGGGAACGACGAGGGGGCATTCCCCACCTATCTTGGGAAGGGCGAGATCCAACTTGGCAAGAAGGAGAGCGTGGAGGACACGGCCAGGGTGCTGGGGCGCATGTTTGACGGAATTGAATTCAGGGGTTTTCTCCACTCGCATGTGGAGGCTCTGGCGAAATATTCGGGTGTGGTGGTGTGGAATGGTCTGACTGATGAGTATCACCCGACTCAGATCCTGGCAGATTTTCTGACCATGCAGGAGAATTTCGGCCATCTGAAGGGACTCAATTTTGTATTCATCGGCGACGGCCGCAACAATATGTCCAATAGCCTGATGGTGGGCTGTGGAAAGATGGGAGTTAACTGCACCATCATTGCGCCGAAGGCTCTCTGGCCGGAGGAGGAACTGGTGAAAGTCTGTAGGGGCTATGCTAAAGAAGCAGGAAGTACGCTGACCGTCACAGACGATCCGGCGGCTGTGACAGGAGCGGACGTGATCTACACCGATGTATGGTGTTCTATGGGTGAGGAAGAGAAGGCTGTCGAGCGCATGACACTTTTAAAGCCTTATCAAGTGAACCGGGCTCTCATGGAGGCCACCGGGAAAGAGAGGACGATCTTCATGCACTGCCTGCCCGCCGTGAAGGGTAACGAGGTGACGGAGGAAGTCTTTGAGTCGAAACAGTCGGTGGTGTTTGACGAGGCGGAAAACCGCATGCATACGATCAAGGCGGTGATGGTGGCAACTCTGGGCGATTGAGGTTCTGCGGCGCGGGGGATTGAACGTTCATGTACAGAAACAAAACGAAAAAGAATCCATATACAAGGCAGACGGTTTTTGATGTGCTGTCCGCGGTGGTGGGGCTGGCTGTGATTGCGGTGGGAATCATCTCTTTTATTGATCCGGAGGGAAATGCCTGGCTGTTTCCAGTCGTCTTTTTGCTGGCGGCGGTATTTCAATGTCTGCTCGGTATCCCGCGGATGATGGGAGGATATGGGAGAAAAAGCGGAAGAAAGAAAGCCCTAGGCGTGGGTTTATTTTTTGTGGCCGGTATTCTGCTGATCCTGGGCGTAGTCGGGGCCCTCTGTCTTTGGAGGTAACCAGTTGAAAACGAAAATTTTAAAACTTCTCAGGGAACAGGGCGGGTATCTCTCCGGGCAGGAGATTTGTGGAAAGCTTGCGGTCTCCCGGACTGCCGTCTGGAAGGCTGTCGGGCAATTGAAGGAAGAGGGCTATGTCATTGAGGCAGTGCAGAATAAGGGCTATTATCTGGCAGGCACGCCGGATTTGGTGACGAAAGAAGAGGTCGGTTCCAGATTGGAGACTCAATGGGCGGGCCATCCGACTGTATTTTTGCCCGAGACGGATTCCACCAATAACGAGGCAAAGCGCCTTGCAGAGGCAGGGGCTTCCCATGGCACGCTGGTGGTGGCAGAGTTTCAAGAGGCCGGAAAGGGCCGCAGGGGCCGAAGCTGGGTCTCGCAGAGCGGGACAGGAATCTGGATGACGATTTTATTGAGGCCGCAGTTTCCTCCCTCCCAGGCATCCATGCTAACCCTGTTGGCGGCCATGGCTGTCGCCGACGGTATTGAGGAAGTGACAGGTTTGAGAGCAGCGATTAAATGGCCCAACGATATTGTATTCAGAGGAAAGAAGATTTGCGGGATTCTGACGGAAATGAGTGCAGAACCGGATTATATCAATCATGTGGTGGTAGGAATTGGTATCAATGCCAACATCCGGGAATTTCCGGAGGAACTTGGGGAAAAAGCCACTTCGTTGTTTCTGGAACAGGGGAAATCGGTGAATCGAGCGGCTGTGATCGCCGCTGTCTGGAAGGCATTTGAGAGACACTATGATCAATTTTTGAAAACTGCGGATTTGTCTGTTTTGAGAGATAAATATGAGGAGAGACTCATCAACAAAGGGGAAGAGGTATGCGTGCTGGACCCGAAAGGAAACTGGAAGGGAGTGGCTCATGGGATCGATGAAAGGGGCCGCCTTTTAGTGGAAGTAGAAAAGCAAGTGAGAGCTGTGGATTCTGGTGAAGTATCAGTCAGGGGGGGATACGGATATGTATGATCTGGACGAAAACAAGGTCTTATGCGCAGCAAATGTCTATACTCAAAAATATTATTTTAATGAAAAATTTTCTATGCTGCCGGAGGATGTGAGGGATGAGCTGCAAGCGCTTTGCGTTCTTTATGTGGAAGACGTGGGGGGAATCATCCTGCTGGAATTTGATGCCGAAGGCAACCTATTGATCCGGGTAGAGAGCAAAGAGGGTGATCCGACCTTTGATGAGATTGGAAGCGAACTG
>CAJUOF010000227.1 GCA_910587905.1 uncultured Lachnospiraceae bacterium | reverse complement strand
GTGCACAGGCAGCTTCCCTGTGTTAGGCGGTTTTTGAGGGTAATACAGGGAGGATTCCAATGGAAGTCTGCAGGCTTTGTCCGAGGGAATGCGGTGTGGACAGAAAAAGTGGGAAACCGGGTGCGTGCGGCGTGTCGGGGGAGGGGGTCATGGCGGCCAGGGCGGCTCTCCACATGTGGGAGGAGCCCTGCATTTCCGGGGAAACCGGCTCCGGGACGGTGTTTTTTACAGGCTGCCCGCTGCGCTGCGTCTATTGCCAAAATTATGAACTGGCCCGGGGGAGGGCTGGGAAGCGCATTACGACGGAACGGCTTTCGGAGGTTTTCCTGGAGCTTGAGACGGCCGGGGCGGCCAATGTCAATTTGGTGACGCCGACTCATTACACGCCGGAGATTGTCCGGGCGGTGAAGGCGGCCGGAAAGCGGGGGCTTTCTATTCCGGTTGTCTATAACTGCAGCGGCTATGAGAAGGTGGAGACCCTGGAGCTTTTGGAAGGAACTGTGGATATCTATCTGACAGATTTTAAATATATGGATTCTGACATGGCGGCTCGTTATTCAAAGGCCCCTGATTACCCGGAGGTGGCGAAGGCGGCTCTCGGGGAAATGGTCAGGCAGACGGGGGGAGAGACCGCTTTTAATAAGGACGGCATGATGACAAAAGGGGTGATTGTCCGCCATCTTTTGCTTCCGGGCCATTTGAAAAATGCGAAAGCCGTGGTAAAATACCTGTATGAGTCCTATGGAAATCAGGTGTACCTGAGTCTTATGAACCAGTATACGCCCCTTCCCCAGGTGCGGGAGACGTTTCCGGAGCTTTCCAGAGGGGTGACGAGGCGGGAATACGAGCGGCTTGTGGATTACGCCCTCTCCCTCGGGGTGGAGAACGGCTTCATCCAGGAGGGGGAGACGGCGAAAGAGAGTTTTATTCCGGCTTTTGACGGGGAAGGACTGTGAATGTAGCGGGATTGCGAATGCAGAGCTTCGTGGCGGTTCGCCTGCGGGGCAGACGGTGCAGGCAGGACGGATCAGGCGGGCAGGAGCGGCAGTCGGACGAAAGAGAAGAGAATGCGGAGGGAATGAGAGATGGGAAACGGGATCGTGACATTGAAGAGGGGCGGAGGACGTGCGGTGAAGGCGGGCGGTCCCTGGATCTATGACAACGAGGTGGAGAGCGTTGTCGGGACTTTTTCCGATGGAGACATGGTGCTGGTCCATGATTTTGACGGCTATCCTCTGGGCCGGGGGTTTATCAATCGGAAATCGAAGCTGCTGGTGCGCATGATGACGAGAAATGTGGCCCAGGAGGTGGACGAAGAATTCATCCGTATGCGGGTAAAACATGCCTGGGAATACCGGAAGAGGGTCATGGATGACGTGGGAAGCTGCCGGGTGATCTTCGGGGAGGCGGATTTCCTTCCGGGGATCGTGGTGGACAAGTTTTCCGACGTGCTGGTGGTCCAGTCGCTGGCGCTGGGAATCGAAAGGTTCAAGCTTCTGATCATCGAGACCTTGAAGGAGCTGATGGCGGAGGACGGGATCCGGATCTGCGGCGTCTACGAGAGAAGCGATGCGAAGGTGCGGGAGCAGGAGGGCATGGAGCGGACGAAAGGCTTTCTCGGCGAGCCATTTGAGACCAGGGTGGAGATTGTGGAAAACGGCGTCCGCTACCTGGTGGACGTGGCCCAGGGGCAGAAGACCGGCTTTTTCCTGGACCAGAAATACAATCGGAGGGCCATACGGAGACTGTGTCCCGGCGCCAGAGTCCTGGACTGTTTTACCCACACGGGATCCTTCGCCCTGAATGCGGGGCTGGCCGGGGCCTCCCATGTGCTGGGCGTGGACGCTTCTGAGAGCGGCGTGGCGCTGGCCAGGGAGAATGCCGCCCTCAACCATCTGCAGGATCAGGTGGAATTTACCTGTGCCGACGTCTTCGAGTTCCTTCCGAAGCTTGAGAGGGAGGGAGAACAGTTTGACCTGGTGATTTTGGATCCGCCGGCCTTCACCAAGTCGAGAAATTCCATCAAAAATGCGGTCAAGGGCTACCGGGAGATCAATCTGCGGGCCATGAGGCTCGTAAGGGACGGCGGCTATCTGGCCACCTGCTCCTGCTCCCATTTCATGGACTACGAACTGTTCACGAAGACCATCGGCCAGGCGGCCCAGAACGTCCATAAGCGTCTGCGCCAGGTGGAATACCGGACTCAGGCACCGGACCATCCGGTCCTGTGGGCCGCCGAGGAGTCCTATTATCTGAAATTTTATATTTTCCAGGTGTGCGAGGAGAAGTGAGACCGATAAATTTGATGCCTTGTATTTTCCCTGAGAGTGATTTAGAATTTAATCAGGAAGGAGATGGACGCCGTGGAAGCATTGAGAAAAGAAGAAATTTACACCGTTGAAGATATTTATAAATTGCCGGAGGGAGAACGGGCGGAATTGATTGATGGGCAAATTTATTATATGGCGCCTCCAGGCAGAACCCATCAGAAGCTCAGCATGGCTTTGTCAAATGAGATATCGGCTTATATCAGGGAAAATGGCGGAGACTGTGAAATTTATGCGGCGCCCTTTGTCGTATTTTTAAATGAAGATGATTTTAATTATGTGGAACCGGATATTTCTGTGATTTGTGATCCCTCCAAGCTGGATGAAAAGGGATGTCATGGCGCTCCGGATTGGGTTATTGAGATTGTCTCTCCGGCCAGCAGAAAAATGGATTACTATAAAAAGCTGTTTCAGTATCGTATGGCGGGTGTCAGGGAGTATTGGGTGGTCGATCCGGACAGACGCATGGTGACAGTCTACGATTTTGAACAGGACAACATGGAAGAATATGGGTTTGATGAAAAAATTCCTGTGGGGATTTATGAGGATTTTTTTATCAAGTTGCCGTAGATACGGCACAATAAAACCAGAAAGAAGCCACGATTGAGGGGGAGAACTCAATCGCCGCTTCTTTTTTAGAAATCATTTAGAAACAGGTGCAAAAAATTTAGAAAAACTTTATTGACAATGCAGGGTGCATCTGCTAGACTGAAACCACGTTTCAAACCATATCTTTCATATCTTTACTCTACCGTAAATTTATTCTACCGTGATCTGCGTCCCTGTTTTTCCCGCCATGGCATCCTTTGCCTTAGAGAGATTTGCGACGACGGCCCTCCGTCCCGGCCTGGAAGAGACAAATTCCACGGAGGCTTCGATTTTGGGGAGCATGGAGCCGGCCTCGAACTGGTTTTGCTCCATATAAGAGCGGGCCTCGGAGGCGGTGAGCCTGTCCAAAAAGGTCTCTCCGGGCTGTCCGTAATGGAGGGCCACCTTTTCCGTTCCGGTGAGGAAGAGAAGAACGTCGGCATCCACCATGTCGGCCATGCGGGCTGCGGTTAAGTCTTTTTCGATCACGGCGCTGGCTCCCTTCAGGCGGGTGCCCTGCTGGAGCACGGGGATGCCGCCTCCGCCCCCGGCTATGACAAGCTGGTCGGCGTCGAGAAGCGCTCGGATGGCGTCAATCTCGTAAATGTCGATGGGCTTTGGAGCCGCCACGATCCGGCGATAGCCGTGTTCTTCCTTTGTGACATAATTGCCCTTGGCGGTCTCCGCACGGGCCTCGTCCTCGTCCATATAGCGGCCGATGACCTTGGTGGGCTCGCTGAAAGCCTCGTCAAAGGGATCCACCCGTACCTGGGTGATGATGGTGGATACCGGTTTGAAAATACCCCGGTTCAAGAGCTCCGTCCGGATGGCGTTTTGCAGGTCATAGCCGATGTATCCCTGGCTCAGGGCGCCGCAGACCGACATGGGGGCGACGGTGTATTCCGGGGAGAGGCGGGCAAACTCCGTCATGGCTGTGTGGAGCATGCCGACCTGGGGGCCGTTGCTGAAGGTGATGGCGATCTGGTATTTCTCTTCCACCAGATCGGCGATGGCGGCTGCCGCTTTTGCCACGGCTTTTTTCTGATCAGGAAACAGGATGCCGAAGGCGTTTCTGCCAAGTGCAACCACGATCCGTTTTTTATCCATGATAATCCCTCGTTTCTGTACAATCACTACAGCCAGTATACCATGGATTATCCGGCTTTCCTAGAGGCTATTTGGTGTAAAAGCCAAATTCTGCGTTTCCTTCTTCCCAGGCGGCCTCCACCAGATAGACATATCCGGCCTCCGCGGTGATGGTGTAGCCTTCGTCCGTATCCTGAACCTCCACGGTCTCTCCGGGAAGCAGCTCCGCTTCTGCGGAAGCGTCCTTGTGCCAGGCATCTAAAGGGAACCTGGTGACGGTGACGGACTGGGGCTTATAGGAAGAGACAAGGTGAAGGGGCAGGCCGTGGGCGATGGACTCGTCTATGCGGATATCATTTAGCTCCGGCCATGCCAGGATGTGGGAGCTGTCGGCGAGCGTATGTTGGGTCTTGCCGTTTTCGTCGACATAACTCCATCCGTAGCCGCCCCTGGTCAGGACCATCGAGACGACGGCCAGGTCGGTCCGATACTCCGCATTCATGTAAGGCGGTTCGGAGGGATCTGCCGGCATGGAAATTTCGTCGACCAGATATTGCCAGGGGGCGGCATCCTCTGCGGTTCCCTCCTTGACAAGCACCATTTTGGAGGTGCCGGGATACTGGCCGGGATAGCTCTCCAGCATCATGCCATTTCCGTAAATATCCACTACACAGCCGGCTTTTATGGCATCCGGTGTGAGGGGATTTCCCTCGGCGTCTGTCAGGTCTTCGGGAATGGGAGCGGTGAAGAAGGTTCCCACGTTGACGTCCACATAGTAGAGATTTCCCTGGGCGTCCGCAAGAGTCATGGCGCGCATCGCCCCCTCTTCCGGCATGCCGTAATCAGGAACTTCCCCGGGGCCTTGCCGCATAGCGGCAGGAGCGGGTTCCATGCCGGCGGCTTTGCCGGAGACAGAGGCACCGGTCGACGGTTCGGTTTCCTGCGGCGTGGACGGCTCAGATGTCTGCTCGGCAGCTTGGCCTTCCGGGTCACTGCTCGAAGAAGGCTTTTCCCCGCAGCCACTGAAGAGAAGAAGGCCGACAAAGAAAAGAGCGGCAGTTTTTGCAATTTTTTTATGTTTTTTCATAATTTCCTCCATTTCTCCACATCTTCTGTCGTCAGAGACAGAGTGTATAGGTTCTGTCAGGTTCGTATATATAGTGTACGGAAAAACGAAAAATGTTGCAAGAAATTTAGGAGGCCGCTTGCCAGGACAAAAGTTCCATATTAAAATGGGGATAGCGAAGGCAAGGCAGTGGGCAGACATGCCGCCGGAATGGAGATGGGATCATGAGTGAAAATGTGAAAAAAGAAGAATTTTATCTGGAATCAGATGAGAGAGGCCAAAAGCTTCACTGCGTTGTCTGGCAGCCGGAAGATGGACCAGTAAAGGCAGTGCTTCAGATTGTTCACGGTATGGTGGAATATGTGGAGCGGTATGAGGAGTTCGCAAAGTTTCTGGCAGGACGCGGGTACGGAGTGATTGGCCATGATCACCTTGGTCATGGGAAGACCGCGGCTACGGCAGAGGAACTGGGATATTTTGCTGAGAAGGACGGGGATCAGCATGTGATCGCCGATATGTACCGGGTCACCTGTGCGGGCAGGAAGAGATGGCCGGGTGTTCCGCTTGTCATCATGGGACACAGCATGGGCTCCTTCTTTACGAGGAAGTATCTGACCAGATATAGCCGGAAGGTGGAGGGGGCCATTATCATGGGGACCGGGTTTCTGGGACTTCCGCTGGTGGCTTTCGGGAAATTGGCAGCCGGTATAATCTGTCGGGTGCGGGGAAGCCGTTACCGGAGCAAGCTTCTCTATCAATTGACTCTTGGGGGAAACAATAAAAGGATTAAGGAGCTTCGGACGGACAATGACTGGCTCAGCAATAATGAGGAGTCGGTGGATGCTTACAACCAGGATCCGTTCTGTACGTTTATCTTTACAGCCGGAGCATACAGAGACTTTTTTGCCATTCTGACGGACCTGGCAGCAAAGAAGAATTTCAATACCATGAACCGTGAGCTTCCGGTGTTTTTCGTGGCCGGGGAGGAAGATCCGGTGGGAAATTACGGAAAAGGGGTGCGGGCCTGCCACAGACAGTTTGAGACCCTTGGATTTAAAGACCTTTCTATCAAACTGTACCCAGGAGACCGGCACGAAATTCTCAATGAACTTGACCGCCGTCAGGTATTTGAGGATCTTGCCGACTGGCTTGACCGGGTTACGAAGAAATAAATATCTAGGAGGAGGCTTCTGCCTCCTCCGCAAAACCAGTCTGAGGGAAACAAAGCTTGGTTGCCCGTCTGATGATTCGAATGGTTCTATTAAATTCCACAGAAAAAACAGAGAGAAACATGTATTAAACGATCACATAGAAATATGTGCCAAAAATAGTAAGGCGATTGCGAAATTCGAAATTGCAGGGAAAGAGAGGTGCACTGTGATTGTATAGCAGGGTCTACAGTGCTGCCCTCCAGGGACTGGAAGGGCAGTTGGTTACGGTGGAAGCTGACATGGGGGATGGACTTCCCAGTTTTGACATGGTGGGAGCGCTTTCCGGTGAGATCAAGGAGGCGGCATCCAGAGTGAGAACGGCCCTCAAGAATATGGGGTATCGGCTGCCGCCGAGACGGGTGGTGATCAACCTCGCCCCGGCGAATATAAAAAAATATGGGACAGCCTTTGACCTTCCTGTGGCGGCCGCGGTGCTTGCGGCGATGGGAGTGGTTCCGGTGGAACATCTGAAGGAGATTCTCCTGGTGGGGGAGTTGGGCCTTGGGGGCGAGGTGCGGCCTGTGCCGGGGGTTATGTCATTGGCGGAATGCGCCGGAGAGGCCGGCCTTTCCTGGCTGATGGCGCCGGAGAAAAATGCCGGGGAGGGGGCTGTCTGTGGAAAGGTCCGGGTCTGCGGCGTGGAAAATCTGGAGCAGGTGATTGCATACCTGAGGGAACCGGAAACGATGAAGGAGACGAAGGTGGATGCCGGGAGACTTTTGACGGAGGGACATGCCATGGTGGATATGCAGGATATCAAAGGGCAGAGAAGTGCCAAACGTGCCGTGGAGGTGGCGGCTGCCGGCATGCATAATCTGCTGCTTTCTGGGCCGCCAGGAGCCGGAAAAACGATGCTGGCAGGATGCATTCCGGGAATTCTGCCGAAGCTAACCTTGGAGGAAAGCAGGGAGATCAGCCGAATTTACAGCATTTGTGGACGGATGCCGGAGGGAGAGGCACTCATCGGTGCCAGGCCCTTTCGGGCACCACATCATACCATTACGGCCGCAGCTCTGGTTGGCGGGGGGAAACGGCCGAAGCCGGGGGAGGTATCTCTGGCCACCCATGGTGTTTTGTTTCTGGACGAGCTTCCGGAAATGTCTCTCCACACACTTGAGGCGCTGCGCCAACCGCTGGAGGAAGGACGGGTGGTACATTCCAGGCTTTACGGCTCCTATGAATTTCCGGCTCAGTTTATGCTGGCCGCAGCGATGAACATCGCAACAACGAAATTGATACAATGCGGAATTGCGGAAATGCCTGAAAATAAGGCATTTCACGGGTACTGCGGTTTTATTTTTTCGTTTTTTGAGCCTGTTTCCGTGTGAGGGAGCGGCTCCGTTTTCTGATTTTGCACCACTTTTTAACGATAGCAGGAATCGTTAAAAGGTTTGAATGGGGAATTTATGTTCATAAAGAAATTTGGTATATAGAGAATTTGTGTGCCCTGCTTCGGTAGAATTTTTTTACGGTAGAAAGTTGTTTCAGTTTGTGCTATTATAAGAGCGAAAATGATGAAGTAAATGGAGTGTGAGTTATTTGATAATACAAAATCAGAAGTACGAACAATTGAAAAATGAAATGTGCTCCAGTATTGAATGGCGAGGAGAGAACGATAAATATATCTGTTTTGAAAAAAGCTCGTTTGCCTTTCAAAGGAATCATGTGATATATAGTGTTGAAGTTTCTGTAATTCAAACAGAAAAATGTATAACGATAAAAAGTCAAGTTCCGGTTCAATTTGAAAGCCTTTACTTATATGCGGGAGATGTGCGAAGATATGAGTACCTTTTTGATGGGGCATTTTATGTTACGAACAAATGTCTGGCTGATGGGAATGAAGTCACCGAAGCTGTTAAATCAGTAGAACTTGGATACTTTCAAAGTGCTCGATCAAAACATAAAATTCCATTAGAATTGGACGATAAAGAGTATAAGAAATATTTTTTGAAATGGATTAAGCTGCAAAATGATTTAGGAATAATAAATCAGATGATGTTATTTGCAAATGGCGTTAATGGTCTTACTGCTGATGTGCGTATCTCAATGCTGATAGAATGCTATGAAGCACTTGGCAGAAAATTAGAAAAATTGCACATTTTATCTGTTGCTCCAGAACCAAGTACTTCTCGACAAGTAACCTGTTCAAATTGTGGAGGCTCTCATTCAATTCCAATAAGGGGTAAAAAAACGCTCGCCTGCTATGTAAATGCCCTTATTGAAAAATACGGAAAACCAGTTTTCTCAACAGAATTCCGTAGGCGTAGGAGTTTGATTGTTCATATGATAAAGACAAGAAATAAAGTGTTTCATGTAAACCCAAAGCAAAAGAAAGTCTTAAAAGGGGGACAATGTGGGTTTTATGCTGTGAAACTTGAGTGGATGTTTCGGTATATAATTTGGATTCTAATGGGGTATGATCAAGCAAAACTTGATGCAGTAATTCTAAAGGAAGTAATGAACTTTGAAAGTGATTTTATTGATTTAATTTATTAAGTTGCATTTGCTTGCAAAGAGAGCATTATGTCTAAAATACCAGAGTAGTAGCTATTCTTGACTACTCTATTATTATGGGAGGTGTATGTATTTGGTTCTTTACAAATATCGAAGTGATTCGAAAAATACGGAAAATATTTTTACAAATAAACAGGTATGGCTTGCTAAACCAGACACTCTAAATGACCCATTTGAATGTTCTTATAACATTCCTCTTGACTTGATACAGGCGCATATTGAAATGGCTTGTAAAGCTCAGATATTTGGGTTTGCTGTTAGTTGTGCGAAGTTAGCTTCAAAAGGAAGAACCCCCTTTGGTATTCCTCAAAATGAAATTGATGAATTTTGGAGATCATTAAAACCAGTATTTACTATTAAGGAAGATTACCGGTTATTCCGAGAATTTCAAAAGAAGCACGGTGTTACGATTTCTGACAAAGAAGGCACATTTTATCAATGGAAAAAAGCCGTTAAAGAAGTTGGAATTTTTAGTCTGAGCTCCGAAATAGACAATCAATTGCTTTGGGCGCATTATGCAGACGAATCACGAGGTATTGCTATTGGTTTTTGTGTCACAAGTGATTCTAGACTTTCAAGTTCCGAGCATTGTTTTAAGGTCAAGTATTCAGATGATATTTCAGAGAAGGGAGATATAGGGTTTAATCAACAAGTGGTGTATGACTTAGAGTATGATGATAATCTTCCACAAAAAATTCGCTTTTCTAATACTACAAAAATTCCTCTTAGCGATCCATTTTTCCAACAGGTTATTTCTACTAAACCAACAGCGTGGTCGTATGAAAGCGAATGGAGATATGTTGAAGAAACGGCAGGATTGTTCCCTTTACCTGCGCCAATTTGTGAAGTGGTGTTTGGGCTTAGGGCAAAACAAGAAACAATTGAAAAATATAAGAAATTAGCAATTGACAGTAATGATAATATTAAATTCTTTCAAATGAAAAAGTCTCCGAGTAAAAACATATTAGAAAAATGTCCAATTCAATAGTGTTTGTGAGTTAAGGTGGAGTAAAAAGTCCACTAACCCTAGTGGCGGCACAGGCGGCTATTCAGAAATAATGCCATAGGATTTTGGAACGATTTGGCGAAAGTATAGAGAAATGGCTTAAAATCAAGGGATTTTGAGCGTAGAGGGGTTCACCGGAGTGGCTGGTGAGCCTCTCTTTTTGTGGGTTTTTGATACCGCTGTTAACGTGGCGATTGATACATTTTGGCAAAAGTATACTTTTCGGCAAAAGTCAGGGGTTTCCGGAATTGTATGTCGTGAAAAGGTAAAAAGGAGTAGGATATTGTTGGTTTTAGCGGAAAAAGGTATTGGTTTGGCTGAAAATGCTGTTGAAATATAGGAGAATGGCGAAAATCTGATACGGTTTGGCAAAACCTCATACGATTTGGCAAAAGCCAGTAGTTTTGCCAAATTGTGTATGGTTAAAACGGTAAAAAAGGAATGGGGAAATGATAATGAACTGTGCAGGCTTTTCATTCCATGAAAATAGCCGTTTCATGCCATCCGGTACAATTCAGGAAATTTCTGTGGTACAATCAGTGGGTGCTTTTGCTTTAGCGGGAACGATATTCTGCCGAAGCAATAGGAAACAGCGGAAAGCAAAAGGAGTATCAGCCTATGAAAATGCGGACAGAATATACCTGCCCTTTGGAACTTGTACATGACATGATTAAGGGAAAGTGGAAGCCGATTATTTTATGGCGGCTGCGTTTAGGGGCTACATCTCTGGCGAAGCTGGAACGTGACATAGACGGCAT
>CAJUOF010000226.1 GCA_910587905.1 uncultured Lachnospiraceae bacterium | reverse complement strand
CATGGCAGGATTTTAACAGATACCAGGAAAAGCAGCACGATCCATAGCCATTGGAATGTGACGTGTAGAACAGAAAAAATCTGTATGAAAAAATTTGCCAATGATTACTTGACAGTAACGAGGAAATTTTACAGTTTGACAGCCTCCTTGGCAAAGTGGTAAAATAGAAGCAATGTGTGAACGATGGTTCACGAATGAACGACAGGAGGGCGTGCCATGGCGTATGAGGGATTTGCGATTGACCGGTATCTGGATGCGGAGGCGGTGACGAAGGAGCTGGACGAGCTGATCAAAAAGCCGGTCTATTCCATTAAGAGGGACAGGCTGGACAGCTATGTGGAGGATTATTTTAACAAGCGGTGCGTGAAGTCGAAGGAATTGATTGAGGAGGCAAAGACGGTGATCCCGGGTGGGGTGCAGCACAATCTGGCCTTCAATTATCCCTTCCCCATCGTGATCGAGAGGGCGGAGGGGGCGAAGCTCTATGACATCGACGGAAACTGGTATTATGATCTTTTACAGGCCGGAGGGCCGACGATCCTGGGGAGCAACGTGCCGGCGGTGCGGGAGCGGGTCATCGAGCTTTTGAATTCCTGCGGGCCTTCCACGGGCCTGTTCCACGAGTTTGAATATAAGCTGGCGAAGAAGATTTCGGAGATGGTCCCCTCGGTGGAGAAGTTCCGGATGCTGGGTTCCGGCACGGAGGCCTGCATGTGTGCGGCCCGGATCGCCAGGCTGAAGACGGGGAAGAAGAACATCCTGAAGATGGGCGGGGCCTATCACGGCTGGTCGGACCAGCTGGCCTACGGCATGCGGGTGCCCGGCACCAAGGGGCTCATGTCCAAGGGGGTGCCCGGCTTTGTGTTCAAGCATACGGACGAGTTTTTCCCGAACGACCTGGAGGACCTGGAGCGGAAGCTGCAGCGGAACCGGCTCACGGGCGGTACGGCGGCCGTCTATCTGGAGCCGGTAGGCCCGGAGAGCGGCACGAGGCCGGTGTCGAAGAAGTTCATCCAGGGCGCCGTGTGGCTGGCCCACAAGTACGGCGCATTGGTGATCTTCGACGAGGTGGTGACGGGCTTCCGCATCGGGCCGGGGGGCGCCCAGAGCTATTTCGGCGTGGACCCGGACTTGACGGTGTTCGGAAAGATCGTGGCCGGAGGATACCCGGGAGCCGGCGGCGTGGGCGGACATGCGGACTGCATGGCCCACCTGGGTGCGGGGCTGGATTCCTCCGGGAAGAAGGTGAAGAAGGCCATGTGCGGCGGGACCATGGCGGCGACGCCCATCTCCTGCGTGGCGGGCTATTACACCCTCTGCGAGATCGAGCGGACAGGTGCCTGTGAGACGGCGGGCCGCATGGGAGACCGGCTGACGGAGGGCCTTAAGAAGCTGATCAAAAAATACGAGCTGCCCTTCGTGGCCTTCAACCAGGGCTCCATCTGCCATCTGGACAGCGTGGGGACCATGCATTTTGCCGTGGACTGGGGAAAGCTCTGGACGGTTCCGAAGGTGCTTAAGGAAACCGGAATCCGCCAGAAGGAGATGGAGTACATGGGAGCCGCCTACATGGCGGAGGGCATCGTGACCCTGGCGGGCTCCAGGCTCTATACCAGCGCCGCCTACACGGAGGAGATGATCGACGACGTGCTGGCCCGGTTTGAGAGGGTGTTCGCAGGCTGCGGGAAAATCGACAAGAAGGATTTGAAATAACGGGAGCGGGGAATCGGCGCTTGCGGAAGCGCCGATCTACTCGCTGATTCAGAATTGATAGAAGCCCCGCTCTTGGCTGGTGTTGTAAAGCCCGTAGCAGGAGAGCAGTCCCGTCTCCTGGTAGAAATTCCAGAGTTCTGCCCTTCCGGACGTGAGCACGTCCTCCGGGAGCTCCTCCACGGGTGCGTCCGGGGTGTAGAGGAAGAAGGAATCCCCGGCGTCCATCCCCAGGGCCTGAGGCTCGGAGATCACATAGCGGACTCCGTCCTCGACCCAGGTGCGTCCCATCTCGTCCTGGACGGAGATATAGTTTACGGTCATGGAATAGGTGTAATCGTTGACCTTGTGGATGTCCCGGAATTTTCCCTCAAAGGAACAGGTGTAGATGGTCGTCTGGTAGCCGTCGCCGCTCTCCATGGCCGTGCTCGAGTATTGTCCGCTGAAGGAGCCGTCCTGATTTAACGTAAGGTTCGCCCCGGTTCCGCCTCCGGGATTAAAGATAAACGGATCCGGACCGATGTCCGCCGGGAGAGAGGCTTCGGCGGCAGGGCTCTCTGGTTCTGTGGCGCTTGCTGTCTCCGGCACGCTTTCCGGCTGGGAAGCTTCGTCCGTCTGCTCCAGCGTGTCAAGCAGGCTGCGGATGGCCGGGACATCCGTCTGCGATACCTCCTCCAGGACGTAGGGCGGGATGTCGGAGAAGGGGAAGGTTCCGGTGTGGATGGAGCTTTCTCCGTCTTTGTCGTAGACCATGTCGGCGGTCTCGCCGGCGGAAATGGTCTCGGAAGCCAGTGTGCGGCCGGCCAGGTCGAAAACGGTGCAGACGACGGAGCCCTCCAGGAGGGAGACCTGCATGTGGTTCTGATCTGCCACCTGAATCCAGCCGCAGGTGCCCCGTATCCCCACCATCATATTGGAGGTGCGGATATTCATGGTCTCGTCTTCCTCGAGGGGATCTGTCACGTTAAAAAACAGGCCGCCGGACCGGACGAGTATTTCCAAGTGTCTGCCGTCCTTTTGGATGCCGATCTGGCTGTCTGCGTCCATTTTGGCCAGTTTTGCCTGATCCAGACTGATCCAGGCATGGCTGTCTATCTCCGTGGCAACCTGATAGCCGTCGTAAAGGCCAAGGGATTCCATGGGCTTCACGGAGACGGCGTTTTCGTCGGCCACCTGTACCGTCCCCTCGGTTTTTGTCAGGTACATGGTGGTGGCTGAAGCATTTTTCTGACGGCCCTGGCAGGCGGAAAGCGTCTGGAGGGGCAGAGAGACTGCCAGAAGAAATGTAACGATATAATAAAAGCTTTTTTGTGTCTGTTTCATGGTTTTTCCTCCTGGAAAGCGGTCATGGCCGGCGGGGAGTGCGGGGCCGGGGCAGATGCTTTGTTTCACGGGATTATTGTACAATGTGAGGCACGGGATTGCAAGAAAAATACCGAAACTTAAGGATGGGAAAAGCTGTGACGGGAGGGAGATCATAATGGCTTATTTGGAAAAGGAAGCGAGGAATCTGGTTGTGGAGGCGGGACGGCGCTTAAAGCGGGAGGGGTTAATCGCCAGGACCTGGGGGAATCTGAGCGCCCGGATATCGGATACGCAGTTTGTGATCACACCCAGCGGGCTGGATTATGATGCGATAGGGCCGGAGGATCTGGTGACGGTTCAGATCTCGGATTGTTCTTATGAGGGGGAGCGGAAGCCTTCCAGTGAGAAGGGGATCCACGCCGACGCATACAGGCTTAAGCCGGAGGTGAATTTTGTGATCCACACCCACCAGGATCAGGCTTCTGTCTATGGGATCCTGGGGGAGCTTTTGGAGACGGGCGGGGGATTTCCGGCCCTGGGGAGCCTGGTCCCCTGTGCAGAGTACGGGCTTCCCTCCACGAAAAAGCTCAGACAGGCCGTGGCGGACCAGTTGGAGTGGTATCCGGAGGCTTCGGCGGTGCTTCTTAGAAATCATGGGGCTCTCTGTATGGGAAAGGATTATGGGGAAGCTTTTCTGGTGGCGAGGGAGCTGGAGCGGGCCTGCGGCGGGAGGCTTTCCGAGCTCCTTAAAGGGCAGAGCCCGGAGGATGTCCGGATGGCGGGGCTCGGGAAGAGCCAGAGAAAGGGGAATCGGTTCTGCCTCCTTTCCGGTGGGGAGAGAAGGATCTATGATCTTGGCACCAGGCCGGAGGAGCTTCCGCTGGAAGCGGCCATCCACGGAGAAATTTACAGGAACAGTGCCGTCTGTTATATTGCGGAGGAGACGGCGCCTGCGGTCACGGCCTTTTGCAGTCTGGGAGACACCCTGCTTCCCTATCTGGATGATCTGGCGCAGATCGCCGGAACGAGCGTGCGGTTTTCGGGGGCGTCCCCGGAGGGAGTCCGGAAGGCGTTAAAATGGAGAAATGCGGTTCTGGTCCGGGGGCGGGGCGCTCTCTGTACCGGAAAGACGGCCGACGACGTGGCGGCCGTGCGGATGATTTTAAAAAAGGGCTGTGAGGCCGGGCTTCTTGCCAGAGCATGGAGGGAAGAGCGAGGTCCTTTGGATGCCCTGTGTCTGGGAGAGGCCGACGCCCGTCTGCAGAGATTGATTTATCAGAAGAAGTATTCGAAAAAGAAGAACAGGGGATAGGGCGATTCCCATGGGGGAAAATACTCGGAGGGGGACATAGGCATGCTGAAAAAGCTGACGGAAGAAAAACTGACGGAGGTCCTTGGGGCCGGTATTTCTGAGTTTGCGGAGCATGGATTCCATCATGCCAGCATGAGCGCCATCGCCGGACGGGCAGGGATCAGCGTGGGGGCCTTATATAAGTATTATGCGGACAAGGAAGCCTTTTTCTTGGCCTGCCTGAAAAAATGCATGAAGGATTTGGATCGGGTACTCATGGAAGTTGTGGAACCAAGGGATCATCTGCTGGTCTATGCGGAGAGACTCATTGAAGCCTTGCAGAAGCATGCCAGGGAGCAGAGGGATTGCATCCGTCTGTATAATCGGCTGGCGGCCGGCGGGATCCCGGGCGTGGAACGGCTGGTGGAGGAGATCGAAGGACTGACGGCAAAACTGTACACCGGGTTTATGGAAACGGCGAAGCGGGACGGAACGGCAAGGCCGGACATGGATGCCGGACTGTTCGCATTTTTTTTCGACAATCTGCTGATGATGATGCAGTTTTCCTACACCTGCGATTATTACAGGGAGCGGTTTCGGCTCTACTGCGGGGAGGATGTGCTGGGGCAGGACGCCTATGTCCGGGAAGAACTGCTCAAATTTTTCCGATCGGCTTTTACCGTCAGCACGGTTAATGGTTAAGGCTTCATGAGAGCGGGACAGGTTTCGTGAGAGCGAGACAAGGTCCTCGAGAGAGGGAGGGGGAGAGAAATTTATGAGAGGAAATGCCGTGGCGTATGTACTTGCCTATGACATCGGGACGACGGGGGTGAAGACCTGCCTGTTTGCCATCGGGGATCGGATCCGGCTGGTGGCGGGGGTGAGCCGGGGCTACGGCCTTTACATCCTGGAAAACGGCGGGGCGGAGCAGGACGTGCAGGAGTGGTGGGAGGCCATGTGCGCAACCACCGGGGAGCTGTT
>CAJUOF010000225.1 GCA_910587905.1 uncultured Lachnospiraceae bacterium | reverse complement strand
GACAGCTCCTCCACCGCCACGGCCATCGTCGACAACCTGCCGGATATTGACAACATTGAATTAAATATCCTGACAAACTCCTTCAATGTTGTATCTAAGCTCTTAAACTATCCAAATATAACGACCACCGTCATCGGTGGAATCTTAAACTGTAAAAATCAGGGTTTTTTTGGCCCCATCGCCGCCAAACAGTTTTCCGAGTACCATCTGGATAAGGCCTTTATCTCCTGCAGGTCCATCAACATCGAGAAGGGGCTGAGCGATGCCAATGAAACGGAGGCGGAGATCCACAAGATCACCATATCACAAGCGACCAAGGTGTATCTGATCATGGACAACACCAAACTAAACCGAATCAACTTTTCCAAAATCGCCGGCTGGCCCATCCCCAATATCGAGGCCTTGATCACCGACGAGCCGTTGAGCTACGAATGGAAAGAATTTTTACAGTCACAGCAGATCAAATACGTGGATCAGTAACCGAAGAATCCTGCCGCCGCAGACGGAGAATCCTGCCGGAGCAGGATTCTTTTTCATCATATGGGAAAATCCTCCGGGGCATATGCTTCATTCCACACCCAAATATGCCTTTTTTACCTCTTCATTGCTGCGCAGGGCTTCGGCGTCCCCGGAAATCATGATCTCACCGGTCTCCAAAACATATCCCCGGTCCGCGATCTCCAGGGCGGCATTGGAATTCTGCTCCACCAAAAGGATCGTCATTCCATCCCGATTGATCTCCTCTATAATCCGAAAAATATCCTGGACAATGATCGGCGCCAGCCCCAGGGACGGTTCGTCCAACATCAGAATCCTGGGCTTTTGCAGCAGGCACCTCGCCACGGCCAGCATCTGCTGCTCCCCGCCGGACAAGGTTCCTCCCATCTGGTGTTTTCGCTCCAACAGTCTGGGAAAGAGCTGATAGACATACTCCAATCCGTCCTTATAGCTGTCTTTTCGCAAATAGGCTCCCATCCGCAGATTTTCCTCCACCGTCAGTTGGGAAAAGATGTGCCTCCCCTCCAGGCAGTGGGAGACCCCCATGGAGGCAATGGCGTGAGGCGGTTTATTTTTTATGGATTTTCCCATCAGTCTGATATCGCCTCCGGTGATCTGGCCCGCAATGTTGGAGATGACGCTTAGGGTCGTGGTTTTTCCGGCCCCATTTCCTCCTATGAGCGTAACGATCTCCCCCTCATATACATCCACCGTTATCCCACGCACTGCTTTTATGGCTCCATAATTCACATGGAGATCATCAATTTCAAGTATTTTTTCAGCCATGCTTCTCCCCTCCCAAATAGGCAGTGATCACTTCCTCATTGTGCACGATCTCCTCCGGATGCCCCATGGCAATCCGCTTTCCATAGTTCAGGACACATATCTTATTTGTCACCCCAAGTACCAGCTTCATATCATGCTCCACGAGAAGCACCGTAAGCCCCAGATCTTTGTTGATTCTCTGTATCGTCTTCGCGAGCTCCGCTTTTTCCGCCGTATTCATGCCGGCCGCCGGCTCGTCGAGAATCAGCAGCTTGGGATCACTTGCCAGCGCCCTCGCGATCTCTAAGAGCCTCTGTTTCCCATAGGGAAGACTCCCCGCAACAGCCCCCTTTAAATCTGCGATTCCCATAAACTCCAGTATCCGGATACTCTTTTCGATAATCGCGCGCTCCTCCTGTCTTTCCGACCTTGTCCGAAGAATCGCGGAGAGCAATCCTTTTTTCGACCGACTCATACATCCGACCTTCACATTGTCGAGGACAGTCATTTTCCCAAAGAGATTGATGTTTTGGAAGGTCCTCGCGATCCCGGCCTGATTGATCTGGTGGGGCATAAGGCCGTCAATCCTCCGATCATTCAGATAAATATGGCCGGAGGTTGGCTTATAGACTCCCGTAATCTGGTTGAACATGGTCGTCTTTCCGGCGCCGTTTGGACCAATTAAGCCAAAAATATCCCCCTCTTCCACCTCAAAGCACACGTCGTTGTTGGCAATCAGACCTCCAAATTTTATGGTAACGTGATCCACTTTTAATAACATTACTGTCCACCTCCCATTTTTCCCTTCATGGGCCTCCTCAGCTTTCCGATCAATTCCCCCACAATCCCCATCACTCCGTTTGGCATAAAAAATAGGATGATCAGGATAAAAACGGAATACACCAGCTGCTGATAAATGGAAAACACCTGCAGCCAGTTTTGGACTAAGGTCAATATGACCGCACCGATGATGGGACCCACGAGGGTCGACATTCCCCCAAATAACAGCATCGTCATAAATACGGTGGAGGTTGTCTGCTTAAAGGTCTCCGGGCTGATGAAACCGATCAAATGCGCATAGAGCCCGCCGGCAAAGCCCACATAAAAGGCATTGATCCCGAACGCCATGATCTTATACTTTTTCACATTTACCCCGCAGCTTCCGGCCGCCCTCGTATTGTCCCGGATCGCAATCATGGCCCTTCCCGTCCTGGAATCGAGGATCCGATTCTTGATCAGAAGCATGAGAACGACCATGATCAGGATAAAGACAAACATTTTTTGTTTGGAATCCAAGACATATCCGAACAGATTCAGCTTCGGTATGCCGGAAAACCCATAGCTGCGCCCCGTAATCGGAAGATTCAGCGCAAGGTTGTAGATGACATTGTTAAAAGCGATGGTCATAAAGGACAGGAAATGCTTGACCAGCTTGGAGGCCGGGATCGCAATAATCAGTCCGGCGGCCGTGGCGGACAAAGCGCCGATCAACAGGGTAAGCAGCGCGGGCAGGCCCGCGTTTTTGCTCAAAAGTGCCGTCGTATAGGCCCCGACACAGTAAAAGGCCGCATTGCCAAAGGAAATCTGGCCGGAATACCCAAACAGGATATCGAGACCGCTCACCGCTATGATATAAATCCCTATGTTACACAGAAGGAGTGCGGAATAATTTTCTCTCGAAACATATGCCGACACCGCCACAGCAATCACTGCCAGAATCAGATATGTCTTATTTCTCTTTATCTTCTCTATCATAGTTTCCTCCCAACTGCCACATTAGTGTTCTGCAACATCTGCCTTTGTGATTCCTGTCGGCATCACGATAAGAATCAAAATCAAAATGGTAAAGGTGATCACATCCCGATACACGGAAGAAACGTATGCGGTAGATACGGCCTCCAAAAGGCCAAAGAAAAGCCCGCCTAATATGGCACCATAAATATTTCCATATCCTCCCGTCACCGCAGAGGCAAAGCCCTTCGAGCCAATCACCGCCGCCATGGTCGCGTAGACCCCGTTGATCGGCCCAATCACGCACCCCACCACTCCGGCTAAGGATGCCGCCAAGCCCCAGGTAACACCCTTTGTGATCGGCACATTGATACCGAGGACACTGGCCGCCTTTGCATCCAGAGATGCGGCCCTCATGGACGTGCCAAACCTGGTCTTTGTCATAAAGAGATGCAGGCCCAGAGTGGATACAATCGCCACCGCAAGCTCCAAAAGCACCTCCGGTG
>CAJUOF010000224.1 GCA_910587905.1 uncultured Lachnospiraceae bacterium | reverse complement strand
TTCCCACCGGCTTTCCAAGTACCTCCCTGGTGCTGGTCACATCCAGAATGTCATCCTGGATCTGGAATGCCAGCCCCACATCTGAGGCCACCTGTCTCATCAAGGCCGTCTGTTCCCGGTCCGCACCTCCCAGAATTGCCCCAATCATCATGGACGCCTCCAAAAGCGCCCCCGTCTTTAACCGATAGATAAAATCTAAGTTCTCCTCTGACACCTGTTTACCTGTCAATTCCACATCAACCGTCTGTCCGCCAATCATCCCGTAGACCCCGGTCTTTTCCGCCAGAATCCCGATACAGGCTCCCACCAGATCCGGCCGGTCCGTATCCCTGAAAGCTTTTGCCGCCGTCTCAAACGCATAGATCATCAGGGCGTCTCCCGCAAGAATGGCCATATCCTCCCCGTAAACCACCCAGGTGGTCTTTCTGCCCCTTCGGTATTCATCTGCGTCCATGGCGGGCAGATCGTCGTGAACCAGTGACGATGAGTGAATCATCTCAATGGCCGCCATAAAGGGGCCGATCTCCTTTCCGTCTCTGCCAAACAGACGGCAGCTTTCCTGCATAAGCAGAGGGCGAAGTCGTTTTCCACCTGCCAATACACTGTAATTCATGGCCTGAAAAATCGTCTTCTGAAGCCCGTTCTCCTCAGGGAGAAATTTGCGGAGTAGTTTTTCTATCTCCCCCACTTTTCTCTTTAATTCTTCATCAAAGCTCATGGAACTCCCCACTTTCTTCTAAAACAAGTACCTTTTTCTCCACCTCATCAATTCCTTGCCTGCACTGTTTCACCAAGTTCAGCCCTCTCGCATAGAGCTCAAAAGACTCTTCCAGGGTAAGCTCGTCTCCCTCCAAGCGCCTCAGCAAAGCATCCAGCAATTCAAACGTCTCTTCGATCCCCCTGGAATCTTCTTCGTGGATATCCTTTGGTTCCAGGGCTTCGTTATTCTCTTCCATTTTGCTTATTCGCACCTTTCCATTTTCTCTCTCCGGACAATCTCTCCTGTCTCTCACCCTTCCCCCAGAAGAATTCTGTCCGTCACCTTGGCACGCAGAACACCGTCCGAAAGCCTCAGATCCAGCAATTCCCCCGCAGATACCTCTTTGGCAGACCTTAGGCGCTTTCCGTCTTCCTTCGTCACAAATGCATAGCCGCCTGTAATTCTGTCAAGTGGGGAACAGCCCTGAAGCCTGCCTGCCAAAAGCTCCAACCGGTGGTTGTTTTCCCTGAGTGCCCGCTCCATGGCGGAGGAAAGCCTGTCCTGAATGCTGTCCAAAAGCTGCCGTTTCTGTGCCGTCACATGCTCCGGCCGAAATCTCCGGATGCAGAGTCGTCGGCGTTCAAGCTCCTGCCTGCAGTGGCAAAGCCTCCATTCCATGGCGCTCTCCAACCGCCTTTTCCCCTCCAAAAGCTCCGCAAAAAATAAATCATATTCATAGACCGCCAGCTCTGCAGCCGCCGACGGTGTAGGTGCCCTCAAATCGGCCACAAAATCGGCGATGGTGAAATCCGTCTCATGGCCTACCGCGGAAATAATCGGAACGGAGCAGTCAAAAACAGCCTGCGCCACCGTTTCCTCATTGAAAGCCCAGAGGTCCTCAATGGAACCGCCGCCCCTTCCGACAATCATACAGTCCACGCCCAACTGTTCCAGCGCTTCGATCCCGGCTACAATGGTCTCAGCCGCCCCCTCCCCCTGCACCTTCGCTGGGTAGAGATAAAGACTCACATAGGGATTTCGTCTGTGAGAAATGCTTATGATATCCCGAACTGCAGCACCTGTGTCAGCCGTAACGATCCCCAGAGTTTTGATATAGCGGGGAATGGGCTGCTTGTACTCTTCGGCAAAAAGCCCTCGGTCGGAAAGCTCCTGCTTTAGCGCTTCAAACTGCTCATAGAGCCCGCCGACCCCGTCCAGGGAAATCTCTCTGGCGTAGAGCTGGTATTTCCCATCTCGCTCATAGAGACCTACGTATCCCTTGACAATCACCTGCTGCCCTTCCCTCATCTGAAACGACAAGCCTCCTCTGTTTCCCGCAAACATCACTGCCTGAAGCAAAGAGCCCTGCTCTTTTAAGGTAAAATAAAGATGGCCGGAGCGATGATATTTGCAGTTGGACACCTCTCCCCGCACGGAAACAGAACCCAGAAGATAATCCTGGGCAAACATGTTTTTGATATAATCGTTGATCTGTCTGACTGAATAAACGCCTCGTCCCATAGGCTATTGCTCCGTCACAAGCTTCGCCAGGATTCCGTTGACAAAGGACGGCGAATCGTCCCCTCCGTATTTTCTGGCAATCTCCACCGCCTCATTGATCGCCACCTTCACCGGAACAGATTCCTCATGGCGCATCTCATAGAGCGCCAATCTCAGAATGGTCAGATCCACCTTCCCCATCCGTCCTGTCTTCCAACCCTTGGCCACCTCGTTGAGTTTTTCGTCCAGTTCCGGTACGAGACGATAAAGGGCGTCCGTTTTTTCCTGCATATAATTCCGGTCCTTCTCCTCCAGCGGCTCCAGCTCCTCCAGGTACATCTGTACCTGTCCCTCAAACTCTTCCTCTGAGTCGAAAAACTCCCGGCGGAACAACATACGGAATATATGCTCTCTCAGTTCTCGTCTGCTCATGATGTCCTCCACTCGCAAGTATGATGATGCAGAAAAGGGTGCCTTTCCAAAGCACCCTTTTTCAGTTCTCTCCAATTCCAGTCTTTCCGGAATCCTTCTTCTATCTGGTCTTGTCAATGTTCACACCGGCAATCTTCACATTCACATCGATCACCGAAAGGCCCGTCATATTCTCAATGGCCGTCTTCACCCGTTCCTGAACCTGTGTACACACCTCAGGGATGCTGTAGCCATATTCCATATTGAGGGAAAGATCCACCGATACGGAAGTATCCAGCACATCCACCTTCACGCCCTTTGACAGGTTCTTCATCCCCAGCTTCCCGACCAGTTCGTTGGTAATGTTACCCGCCATGGAAGCAACGCCCGTGACCTCTGTGGCCGCCAGGCCCGCAATGATCGCCACCACCTCATCTGCGATTTGAACCTCGCCGATGGTTTCCTTATCATGATGCAGGGTATGCGTATTTCTGTTTTCAAGTTCCACTGCCCATCCCTCCTGTATCTCAAATTCATGCTCTTCCTGACATTATAACAAAAAGCTGAATATTTATCAACCGGGATATGTAATTCTTTACTGGCTCACATCCATCAAGGTAATCACCACATTCTCTGCCGGTGCCTCAGCCTTCCGCTTCACAATATCCTCGATCTGGGCCCGCTCTGCGTCGGTGATCTCCGCCTTCCCTACTACCACGTCCACCGTAGTTCCGTTGATACAGACCACAGAATCCGTGAATCCTTTCGCCCCAAGGAGCGTTTCCGCAGCATTTTCCTTCTCTGCGATATCGGTCAGCGCAATCATCTGGTTTACGGCGTCCTTCTTCTGTTCCTCCCCAAGGCTCTCATTGTTGATGATTCCTAACAGTGTCTCTTTATTTTTGCTTCTGACCTGTTCTCTGTTCAACTGTGCCTGGGACACGTAGCTGTCTACCGTCATCCCACCTGTGAGCACAGCCTCTCCCGGCATATCGGCCCCCGCGGGCTCTCCGCTTTCTTCCTCTCCCTCCGCCGGGACATAGACATCTGTAACTTCCCCCTCTGCTAAGGAAACGGCTTGGTTTTCTTTTAAAATATCTTCATCGGAAATGTCTAAAAGTCCTGCCGCCACGGTCTCTTCTTCTTTTGCATCTGCCTGTGCCTGTTTTTCTCCACCTGGAAAATTAAATTTTCCAGCGTAGCTTAAGTAGCCCGCCACCGCGATCATCACCGCCAGCAGAGTTAAGATAATCTGGTTTTTCTTTACAATTTTCTTCACAGTACCGCTCCTTTTTAAGATTCTTCTTTGACTCTCTTTAATACTTTAATTTTATGTGGGGGAACGTCAAATAATGCTTCCATTGCCTCAGAGATTTCTGTTTTTACTTTTGCGTTATCTCCCCCCTCGGCCACAACGACAATTCCTGTCACCTTCGGACAGAGCTCCTTTGTCACATAGGGAGTATTCTCACTCCCATATAAAACCGTCTGGCTGGACTGGCTCATTTCCTCTGAGGCTCCCACACCGCCCTCACTGTCCGTCTCGTTGGTACTCTTCTGTTCCAGAGATTGATCCATCTGCAAGACGCTCTCCCCATCCGATTCCACCGTCAAAAGCACCGTCGTTTTCCCTGCTCCCTCCACAAAAGAAAGCAGCTTCTCCACCCGTTTTTCCAGTTCTCTCACGTAGGCCTCTGTCCCTGACGTTTCCCCTTCATAAATCCCCGATCCCGGAATGGGAATCGTTTCCTCTGTCTTCCCCTCCTCTTTCTTTTCTGTCGGGAGTACGATGACAAAAAGTAAAATTCCGGACAGAAGGAGCAAGAGCCAAGCTTCGGTCTTCATATTTTTCAGCTTTTTCAGCGAACTGTCCCATTTTTTCACGACCGTTTTCCTCCTGTAGCCATCCTTCATCGGCTTATTCCAATCACCTCTTCCGGTATGGAAAACTCTTCCGATAGTGCTTGTTTCAGCTCCCCATCCTCCGCCTCCTCCAGATAACTTTTCTCCGACGGTTCCTCAGAAAGAATCTGTACCTTCTTTTTTTCTATGACAATCCTCCCTGTTTCATGCTCTTCCCCTCCTCCTTGTGAAAGAAGAATCTGTAGCTTCACGATCTGTCCGAAGGTGTCACGATCCGGGTCCGTACAGATGGTTACTTGAACCGGATGGTCTCCATATCCTTTTTTCTCCAGAAAGCCGGAAACCTGGTCCGCCAACTCCTCCTCATAGCCCTTCACCACTTCCTCCGTGTAGGCATCTCCCATCAGTGCAAGCTCATCCTCAAACTCTGCCTTAGCGCCGGCCCGTTCAAAGGATCCCTCCAGATGGGAAAACACTTCCTCCAGATGAAACAGCCGCCCGGCGGGGGAAAGCACCACCAGGACAAGCACCATCCCCATAAAATAGCGAATATACTTGACGTTTTTCCGCTCCGGCAAAAGCCGCAGAATCAAAGACATAAAAATCAGGCAGGCTGCAATGGTCCTGATCCATCCATAAAAACCTCTCAGCATAGCTCCTTCTCCTTATCAGACAGAGGTAAAAGCACATACCACTCCGATGATCAGCAAGAACATCCCCACTGCGGCAACCGTAAGCTTTAAAAGGAGGCGGGTGGCCAAAGCCACTCCTGCCAGACACTCCGTCACCCGCTCGTCCGCCACCGGCTGAATCATGGCCGCCGCTCCATGATAGAGAACCACAAGCACCGCCAGTTTCAATACCGGCACCGCCGCCAAAAGTACCAGAATGATAAGAGCTGCCATACCGATTCCGTTTTTGATCAGGCTGGCCGTACCCGTGATCAGACTGGCGGCCGCCCCCGCACTGCCCCCAATCCCCGGAATGGCCGTAAGAAGTTTCGTCAAGGTTCCTGTTTTTACGGAATCCGCCACAGGAAGCACCATACTCTGTATCATTCCATATCCCACAATCAGCCCAATGAGGGTTTTCAGTCCCCACTCCAAAACCACCTCCAAAAGCTCTGTCATTTTACTCAAGATGTCTTCTTTTGAAATATGATTTACCAGGATGAGCACCACATAGACCTGGATTCCCGGAATAAAGATCACCTGAAACAGCCACTCTGCGATGCTCGTAACCACCATGACAAATTCATAGGAAAACACCGAGGTAAGGGGCTTTCCGGCCGCCGCCACAGACAAGGTAAATGCCGGAATCAGGGCACTCATGAAATCCATGACGTTGGACACCGTATCCTTCGCAATCTGGGCTGCCCCGGAAAAAGCCGCGAGAAGCAGCGATAACAGGAGAAGGTAGGTCACATAAAATCCCATTTCCCCGGCCTGTCCATCCTGAAAGGATGCCGCCAAGCTGGAAAAAACAGTTCCAAAGGCTGCAATCAGCAGAACATGTCCCAGACTGCTTCGGCTGGCCTCAATCTCCGAAAAAAGACTTGTTTTCAGGAAGGAGGGAATCTCCCCTATCAACTCTCCTACCCTCCCCGAGACCAACAGCTCAACCAGTTCCGAAAAGGAGGGGGCATCTTCCAGGGCCTCGTCCATCACATCCTGGGCCCCGCTGTAATCATACTTGTCCACATCCTCCCCCGCCCATACCTTCTGTGGAGAAAGGCAAAAAAGCAAAAACACAGTCAGCCATATGGCTCTGCATCCCGGCAGGACCTCTCGGAACAGTCTCTTCTTCTTTCCGGCTTCCACACACGTTTTCTGTTCTCTCATGCCAAAAGCCGCCCTAAAAGCTCCAAAAGAGACAGGATGATCGGCATACTGACCAACAGGATCGAGAGTCTTCCAAAAAGCTCGATCTGCCCGGCGACAGAACTGTAACCGCCATCCCTGCACAGGGAAGCGGCAAATTCAGATACATAGGTGATTCCCAACATTTTAAGAAGGATCTGCAAATATTTTTCTTCTATGGCCGCCTGTCTGGAAAGCTCTCCCACCGCCGCCACGATCTCCGAGAGCTTCTCAAACGCATAGAAAAAAATAAGGATCCCTGCCCCAAAGACCACATATGTACCGAACTGTGGCTTGATTTCCTTGAGCTGCATAGCCATCAGCACGGCGGCCACTCCCACTGCTGCGATTTTAATCACTGCTCTCTCCTCATTGATTCCTAAAATTTACGGTGCATTTCAAAGAATTACAAGGAAAATAATTGTTTGATGGATTCAAATAGTTCATAAATATATGGAACAAGCCAGTAGAGCACCAGCAAAAGCCCTGCCAGACTGGTGAGAAAGGCATGTTCTTCTCTCCCACTGTGTTTTAAAACCTGACAGATGACCGACACCAGAACGCCCACCGCTGCAATTTTAAAGATCAGACTAACCGTCATGTCTCCCTCCAAATCCTGCTATCAGATCAGCAGGATGGTAATAAATGCTCCTGCCAGAATGCCTAGGCAGTTGTACAGACGCATTTTTTTCGGCAGCTCCTCATAAAGCTCCCTCCTCGCATCTTCCACCTGTTCTGCAGCCAGAGCGATGGTATGTAACTGCGTCTCAAGATCCAGACATCCCAGCTCATTTCCCAGCCGCATAAGAATCTCCTTGTCCCCGTCCGTCAGGTGCGCATCCTTTAGCTGTCCCTCCACCGCTCGATTCCAGATATCCATCAGCCGCTCTCCCTCCTTTTTCCTCATCTCCTCTGCAAGAAACAGAAAAAAATTGCGAAATGGAAAACGGCTCCTGCCCGCTACGGTTTCAAAGGTTTCCTCCAAAGTTCCCCCGCCAAAGCGAATTTCTCCAGAAAAAAGACACAGGATCTTTTTTAACTCCACAAGCTCCCCGTACCTCAAGTGCAGACGAAAGCTCTGACCAAAGCCGATGGCCGTGGTAGATATGATAATGCAGACCAGATCGGAAGAGCACACG
>CAJUOF010000223.1 GCA_910587905.1 uncultured Lachnospiraceae bacterium | reverse complement strand
TACGAGATTCGGTTACGTGACTGGAGTTCAGACGTGTGCTCTTCCGATCTCAGCCAGAATTTCGGCATGGCCGCCCCCAGGAACGTAACCCCCCGGATCAGCCGGTCAGGAAGCCTGCCGGCAAAAAGCGCCGACAGAATCCCCAACAAGGCACTGAGGACAAACACCCAGCCAAGGGCCGCCAGGGCCAGGACCGCCGTATATTTCAAATCCGTCCGAAGCTCCTCCGTCACCGGCCGCTTCGTCTGGTAGGAATATCCCAGATCCCCCTTCAAAACCTGCCTTAACCATCTCCCGTACTGAACCGGCACGGGAAGGTCCAGGCCCAGCTCCTCCCGGACCTCCGCAAGGCTCTCCTGGGTGAGAGGCGCATTGATCGAATTGAGGTACGCCTCCGCCGGATCACCCGGAAGCAGCCGGATCAGAAAAAACGCCGCCGCCGATACCAGGATCAGCAAAGGGAAAAGTCCCAAAAACTGTTTACAAATGTAGCGAACCATAATCTCCGTATCTCTATTCCGCCCAGGTGACACTTCCCACGTCGACGCTGTCCTGTCCGGCAGAGAGGTCCAGCCCGGTCATGTCGCCCCGGCAAATCCCCAGCTTCGTGGTCACCGTCAGCGGCACATAGACCGCCTCCTCGTGGAAACTCTTGACAATATAGGCAAAATTCTCCTGCAGTTTCTCTTCGTCCGTCTGGCTCAAGCAGTCCAGCATCACCTCGTCCAGCTCCGCCTTGTTGCTCATGCCCTTCTGAACCGTGTGAAACTTGTCACCCTCCGTCGCCATGGCCGCCAGCGTGGCATAGGGCTCATAGGAGCCGCCCCAGGAGCTGTAAATCAGGACGCCGAACTCTCCCGCCGCCCAGTTCTGGCGGTACACCTGGCTGTCCTGGGGGACGATGTTCAACCGAATCCCCACCTTGGCATACTGAGACTGGAGGATCAGTCCCAGATCCATGTCCTTGGTGACAGAAGAATCATAGATCAGGTCGATCTCCAGCTTCCTTCCGTCCCTGGAGCGGACAGTGTCATTCCCCTCGTAGACCCAGCCACTCTCCTCCAACAGCCGATTGGCCATTTCCTGGTCATAGACATACGGTTCAAGTCCCACGTCCGTGTAAGGCACCTCCGTCGAGAAATAAGCCGTGGCCGCAGGCTGGAGACCGCCGTACATCCCCTCGGAAATGGCCTCCTTGTCCGTGGCGTACTCCATGGCCAGCCGGACATTCAGATCCCCGGTGATCTCCCCCGCCGTGTTGATGTTCAGGTTGGAAATACTGGTGGTGGGAGCCGAGTCCGTAGAAAAGCCCGCCGCCTCCATCTCCTTGAACATCTCCGCCGTGATCTGGGTGGAGTCCACCATCAGATCGATCTCCCCCGCCTTCAAGGCGGAAGCCGCCGTGTTCACGTCCGGGATCACCACCGCCTTCAAATACCGGAACGAAGGCTTCTCTCCCCAGTAATTCTCGTTCCGCTCAAACAGGGCGTACTGGTCCGCCACATATTCCTTCAACACCCACATGCCAGTCCCGATTGGGCTTGCGGTCCCATTGTCATAAGGGTCCCCCTCCGCCGGAAACCCCGCCTCCCCCAGCATGACCAGCGGGCGGCTGAAAGTAAAATCATTGAGCAGGGAATTGCAGGGAGCACTCAGCTTAAGAACCAGCGTCCCCCCGTCCGGCGTCTCGATGCTTTCAATGGAAGAAAGAGACTGAAGGAAGGAATAGCCGTCCCCGTGGCGCATGACCGCCTCAATGTTCTTTTTAGCGATCTCAGAATTAAACTCGCTTCCGTCACTGAACTTCACACCCTCCCTGAGGTGGAAGGTATAAGTCTTTCCCCCGTCAGAAACCTCCCAGCTCTCGGCCAGCTCCGGAACAATCTCTCCATTCTTCATGGCCACCAGGCTCTCATAGACCCAGTCCTGGGCGAACATCTGACTCTTCATGGTGTGGGGATTCAGATCTCCCACGTCCTTGGCTGCCCGCACCACCAGCGTGTCCTTCCCCTCGTGGGCGGCCGCCGTCTCCTCCTGCCCTGCGTCTTCTGTCTCCTGGTTGTTCGTCGCCTCCGCCTGACCTGCCTCCGACGCCTGGGTCTTCGGAGCCGTTTCCTCCGCCTTCGTCCCCCCACAGGCCGTCAGGGATAACAGCAGCGTAAAAATAAGTGCCGCACACAAACCCTTCTTTTTCATCGTGTCCTCCTCATGATTTTTCCACTAAATTCTCTAAATGAAAAAAGGAAACAGGCAATCCCCGCTTCCTGACACCATAAAAAGAAGGATAAAAAGCTGCGCACACTTTTCATCTCCATTTGACCGCTTAGTACAGGAAGCGCCAATGCCTTAAGATCAAGCAGGTTTCCTGACTTTGGTTCATCGCCCTCCCGCACCTTCTCATGCTTTCGCACAATGGCATCTGCAGAAACGCTCCCCTTCACAGTGACCAGTTCGTCTGAGAATCTCACTCAGTTCTCTTTTACCCGGAAAATCCGGCACTTGATCTGATTCATTTCGACTCCAATTATAAACGATGATCCGCCAGCTGTCAACGATTCTTGCTTCCATTTCCGCATTTTTTTTACGGGAAATACGGAAGAAAATCGGTTCTTTTCACGCCCGTCTTTAGGATTTAGCACTATGATTCTTTAGGAGTAATTTAATACCCGATACACTGTTAGTCAGCATATATGCTGGCTTTTTTCTTTTCCCAATACTTGACAAATTTTTTATTTTAC
>CAJUOF010000222.1 GCA_910587905.1 uncultured Lachnospiraceae bacterium | reverse complement strand
CGTGTGCTCTTCCGATCTAAATTTGCCTCCATGCCCATCCGCTTTACCGCCTCATGGATACTGCCCTTGACACTCCCTATGTCCGTTAAAATGGCATCTTTCCGCAAAAAAGGCCGGATCGCGAGCAGATATTCTTCGTTATAGGAGACAGGCGTGCAGAGGAAGATATAGTCGCAGCGAAGGAGCGCTTCGTTCACGCCGTCCAGGGCTTCGTCGATGGCACCGTCCGAAAGAGCCGCCTCCAATGTTTCCCTGTGGCGGGCGAAGGCCATAATATAATGTCCTTTATTGGCCCGTTTGAGCCCTTTGGCGATGGAACCGCCGATCAAGCCCAGGCCGATCAAACCGATGGTCAGATTGTTCATAATGGTCAGCTTCCTTTCCGCAGGCCGGACAGTAAAAATCAAATCCCATTTTGCGGGATACTCCGTCTGCACCAGCCCTATTTTATTGCAGAACAGGAGCTTTGTCAACACTTTTACACGTTAAAGTGCTGCGACGCGGAGGGGCTTATACAGATTTCATGTTTTTGTTGCTATTTTCGGAATTTTTTAGTACAATATACCTAAGTCACGAGATGCAGACATCTTGCCGCTTTTCCTTGGGCGGCGTGCGGGCTAATACGAACTAAGGGAGGAAGTATTTATGAACGTTTTTGAATCGGAAAGAATTCGTAACGTTGTATTATTGGGGCATGGAGGCGCAGGCAAGACTACTCTGGTAGAGGCGATGGCCCATGTAACAGGAGTGACCACACGTCAGGGAAAAATTACCGATGGAAACACCATCAGCGATTTCGATAAAGAAGAGACAAAGCGTCTGTTTTCTGTTTCCACAACCGTGGTTCCCATTTTGTGGGAAGGTGTCAAGATCAATTTTTTGGATACTCCCGGCTATTTTGATTTCGTGGGAGAAGTGGAAGAGGCTTTAAGCGTCGCAGATGCGGCGATCATCGTGATAAATGGAAAGTCCGGCGTCGAGGTAGGAACCCAGAAGGCGTGGGAATTCTGCGAGAAGTACAACCTGCCGAGGATGATCTTTGTTACCAACATGGACGACGACAATGCCAGCTACCGTCAGATCATCGAGGATCTGGAGGGCCTTTACGGCAAGAAGATCGCCCCCTTCCACCTGCCGATCCGTGAGAACGAGCGGTTTGTGGGCTTCGTGAATGTTGTGAAGATGAAGGGCAGACGCTTCTTGAGCTTAAGCGATTACGAAGAGTGCGAGATTCCCGACTATTCCATGAAGAACCTGGAGACCTGCAGGGAGGCCCTCATGGAGGCCGTGGCGGAGACCAGCGAGGAATACATGGACCGTTACTTTGCAGGCGAAGAGTTTACCTACGATGAGATTTCCATTGCCCTGCGCCAGCATGTCATGGACGGCGCCATCGTTCCCGTGCTGATCGGTGCGGGCGTCAACGGGCAGGGAACCACCATGCTCTTACAGGCCGTGGAAAAATATTTCGCTTCCCCGGAGAAGCTTGAGATCACCGGCACCAACACGGCCACGGGCGACGTGTTCGAGGCCAATTACCAGGATGCCAATCCGCTGACCTTGAAGGTCTGGAAGACCCTGGTGGATCCTTTTATCGGAAAGTATTCTTATGTGAAGGTCTGCTCAGGCGTGCTTCGTTCCGACAGCGCCCTTTACAATGTAAACAAAGAGTCGGAAGAAAAGCTCAACAAGATCTATGTGATGCGGGGCAAGGAGGCCATCGAAGTGTCGGCCCTCCGGAGCGGCGACATCGGCGCCATTCCCAAGCTTTCCGTAACCGGGACCGGAGATACACTGGCGACCAAGGCGGTGCCGGTGATGTACGACCGCCCGGAGATCTCCAAGCCTTATACG
>CAJUOF010000221.1 GCA_910587905.1 uncultured Lachnospiraceae bacterium | reverse complement strand
GAGACAGTCCGGAAGGAGAAGCTTGTGGTAAAGCTTACGGGATGTCTGATGAAGGTGTTTGCGCCGCTCATGTGAGGCGTTCCTCTGGTTGGCGGCGGACGGGGATCTCGATCTGTACGATATAATCTTCCTCATGGTCTGTCACGGTCTCGTTGATGATTGTCTCGTAGGAAAATCCGAAGGGCTCCAGGCCGTGTTTTTTGGCGAAGGCGAATAGTTCTTGGTATTTGTCGGACATTTCTTTCCAGTTTCCACGGAAGAAGGTCCGCAGGTAGGTTCCGCAGGGCTGAATGTGCAGCCCTGCTTTTTGTATGGAGAAGGGAATCTCGATGAACAGGCCGCAGTAGTCGTCATAGTCTCCCAGACGGAGGCTTTTCACCGGGATCATGGTTCCGTAGGAGGCGTCGTGAAGGCGCCTGAGCTCGTATTCCCGGGTCTTGGCGACAATCATTTCCACGGCCCGGTCGTAGGAGGTTTCCCGGTCAATGTTCACCGTTACCAGACTGCACGCCTCTTTGCGGACCACGTAGAACTCGTCGAGGTCCATGGTGAGCAGTGTCTCCATGTTCTGGCGGTGGTTGCAGAGGGTTTTGCGGACGGCCTTCAAATGGGAAAGCCTTACGTCCAGTTCTGCTATTTTTTCATCCAGCAGGGATTTCAGGCTCCCGGCGGAACGGTGTTTCACGAATTCCCGGATTTCGCCGACGGAGACATCCAGATCCCGAAGCATCAGAATGGTCTCTAACAGGGAACTTTGGTGATAGTTGTAGAAGCGGTAGCCGTTTTCCGGGTGGACGAAGGCGGGCTTGAAGAGTCCGATCTCGTCGTACCACATCAGGGTTTTTTTGTTGATGCCGTGGAGGGCGGCAAATTGGCCGATGGTGAGCAGTCTGGTTTTTTGATCCATGTTTTTTCCTCTTGACCGTACAGTTACTGTATAGTTTATGATACACCATATGGGGGCGGAATGCAAGGGAAAATGCAAGGAAGCCCGGAGAAAGGAATTGGAAAACATGGAAAATCAAAATGCTTATGAAAAGTCGGTCACTCTGAAAAATGTTCTGAAATTTGCAGTCCCGACCATTGCCATGTCGGTTTTTATGTCTTTTTATACCATGGTGGACGGCCTGTTCGTGTCCAATCTGATCGGTACGGACGCCTTGTCTGCCATCAATCTGACGGCGCCTGTCATTCAGCTTGTCACCGCTGTTTCCACCATGCTTGCCACGGGAGGAAGCGCTGTCATCATGAAAAAGATGGGGGAGCGGAAGATGGAGGAGGCGAGGGAGGATTTTACTTTCCTGATTCTGGTGAACGTGGTCGTTGGTTTTGCCATCGGTCTGGGATATCTGCTGATGGACACTCTTTTTGCCGGAATGGGCTTGTCCCCGGAGGTGGCCGGATATTGTGGGGAATATTTGAGCCGCTATCTGTTGTTCACGGTTCCGATTCTGCTCATGAACAATTTTACACTGTACATGATCGCCAGCGAGAAGGCGACACTTTCTCTTGCCTGTTCCGTGGCAGGAGGTGTGCTGAACATCATTTTGGACTATGTGTTGATCGCCTGGATGGGCCTGGGGATCGGCGGGGCGGCTGTTGCGACAGGAATGGGATATTCGGTGACAGCCGTCGTGGGGCTCTTTGTCTTTAGCCGGAAAGGGGGCCTTCTGTATTTCAGAAGACCGGTGGCCCGTCTGCGAGTTCTGTTCCGAGCGGCATCCAACGGCTGTTCGGAAATGGCGACTTCTCTCGTCACCGGGATTATTACGCTGATGTTCAACTGGACGATGCTCACCTATGTTGGGGAGGACGGTGTGGCCGCCGTAACCATTATCATGTACGTGCTCATGTTCGCAAGTTCTTTGTATACGGGCTATTCCTACGGAGTGGCTCCTATGCTCAGCTTTTATTATGGGGAGAGGAACGGGGAAAAGTTAAAACGGCTGGTTTCTCTGAGCCTGCGGGTGATCGGAGTGATCTCTGTCTTGACGGTGGCGGCTTCTTTTGTCTTTACCGGGCCTCTGGTATCTGTCTTTGCAAGGGAGGACAATCCTGTGTACGGTCTTGCGGTCACCGGGAACCGGATCTGTACCATCGCTTTATTTTTTATCGGTTTTAATATTTTTGCCAGCGGGATGTTCACGGCCCTTTCAAACGGCGTAGTTTCCGCGGTCCTGGCATTTTCCAGGTCTTTCGTGTTTATGTTGATCACCATGCTCGCGCTTCCTGCCTTCCTGGGGGTGAACGGTATCTGGCTTGCGACGCCGGCGGCGGAACTTATGGCTCTCGTTTTATCTGCGGCAATGTTTTTCAAATACAGGAAGAGATATCAATACTGAAAACCGGGATTTGCGTAAAAATGTAGCAGCCCCATGGATGAAGGAACATCCGTGGGGCTGTGGTTTCATTTCTTGTATCGAGAATAGAAAAAGTCTATTTCCGGCAGCCGCAGCTTCCGCCGTTCGGACCATCAAAGGCCGGGTTGAAGGCATAGAAGTTTTTGGAATCCAGATGATCCTGGACCACCCGCATGGCTTCGCCGAACCTCTGGAAGTGGATGATTTCCCGTTCACGGAGGAACCGGATGGGGTCGCAGACTTCCGGGTCCTTGATCAGCCGGAGGATATTGTCGTAGGTAAGCCTTGCCTTCTGCTCTGCCGCCATATCCTCATAGAGATCCGCAATGGGATCGCCGGTGGACTGGAACTGGCTGGCGCTGAAAGGGAAGCCGCCGGCCGACTGAGGCCAGATCCCCGCCGTGTGGTCAATATAGTAGGGGGCGAAGCCCTGTTCCTCCAGCTGTTCCGCCGTCAGGTTGCGGGTCAGCTGGTGGACGATGGTAGCGACGATCTCCAGATGGGCCAGTTCTTCGGTGCCGATATCCGTCAGCACCGCCTGCCCCTGTTTGTAGGGCATGGTGTAGCGCTGGGAGAGGTAGCGCATGGAGGCACCCATTTCTCCGTCTGGTCCACCGTACTGGCTGATGATCACGCTGGCAAGTTTTGCGTTGGGGGTCGTGATGTTTACCGGGTATTGCAGCCTTTTCTCATAGTTCCACATTTACTTGCACCTCCTTCCCAGGGCCAGGGGCCGTTTACCCATACCCAATAATCGGCGCAGTCCTTCACGCCGTCTTTTGTCAGGGGGCCGAACTGGGCTTCGTAAGCGCCGACGGCGGCCTCCCTGGCGTCTCTCATGTTTTTGTAGTAGGCCAGGGCTTCCTGGTCCTCCGGATGGGTGTCCAGATACAGAAGGACATCGTCGACGGCGAAGCTGAATTCATATATTTGAGTCATGAGTTCATTCATGGTCTGACTGCGCACCTCCCGATCATAAATGGTTTGTCAAGGGACGGGAACACGGTCCCGATGAAGAGCCCTTTGCCCAGGGGGTACGTGCATTCCCACTGCTGCCAGGGGACGTAGCCCATGGCGATGTCCGCGTTGGCGGCAGGGGGGCAGTCGCCGGGGCGGCAGACGTTGAAGCCTGCCCGGTTGACCGGCTGGCAGGGGCAGGAAGGGCGGGGGTTCCTATCCGGACAGTTCCCACCGTCGGAAGGCCTCTGGCATCCGGTGGGCGGCTTTTGGCCGGCGGGCTGGCAGGAGCAGGAGGGCTCTTTGCAGGGGCCCGGTCCGGGGTTAAAATTCTGGCCGCGGCAGGAGTTGCTCTTCCGACAGTCCACGCGGCGCTGATAATAACGTTCCAATAGTAGAACTCCTTTCGGATTGATCGGTTACTAGTAATATATGAGGAATTGCGGGGGAGGTTCCAAAATGCCGGGAGGACAGGAGAGGGTATTTTCCGGTTTTTGAAAGCGGCAGGGGAATGCTGTACTTTTTATGGGATTATGCTATAATGGGTTCAGATCAAAAGAAGAAAAGAGGAACGACATTGAAGATAAAGATGGCCGG
>CAJUOF010000220.1 GCA_910587905.1 uncultured Lachnospiraceae bacterium | reverse complement strand
GGCAGACCGTGGAGTGGACCAGCCACTCAAAGCCCCCGGCCATGACCTCCATCTCATAATGAACCCCCTTGAAGATGACGTGGGACACCACGCCGGGGAGCCGTCCCTCCCCCTCGGGAAGAAGCTCCACATCCTCCGGCCGGATCACCACGTCCACCGGCTTCCTCACTCCGAAGCCCGTGTCCACACAGGGAAATTTCACCCCGAAGATCTCCACCAGCTTATCCTCGATCATCAGCCCGTCAATGATGTTGCTGTCGCCGATGAAATCCGCCACGAAGGCATTCTCCGGCTCATTGTAAATGTCCTCCGGCGTCCCCATCTGCTGGATGTACCCCTGGTTCATGACCACGATGGTGTCCGACATGGTGAGGGCCTCCTCCTGGTCGTGGGTCACGTAGACGAAGGTGATCCCCAGCTCATTCTTAAGGCGAATGAGCTCATACTGCATATCCTGCCTGAGCTTTAAATCCAGCGCCCCCAGAGGCTCGTCGAGGAGCAGCACCCTTGGCTCGTTGACGATGGCCCTGGCGATGGCGATCCGCTGCTGCTGACCGCCGGAGAGAGAGGCGACGCTGCGTTTTTCATACCCGTCCAGGTTCACCAGCTTCAGGGCGTACTTGATCTTGTCGTCAATATAGGACTTGGGCTTCCTCTTGATCTTCAAGCCGAAGGCAATGTTCTCGGCGATGTTCATGTGGGAAAACAGGGCGTACTTCTGAAACACCGTGTTGAGCTGCCGCTTGTTGGGCGCCAGGTCCGTGATGTCCGCCCCCTCAAAATAGACCCGCCCCGCATCCGGCTTCACAAAGCCGCCGATGATCCGAAGGGTCGTGGTCTTCCCGCAGCCGCTGGGCCCCAGGAGCGTCATAAATTCATTTTCCTTAATCGAAAGCTCCAGCTCGTCGAGGACCATGGTCCCCTCCGAAGTCTTGGTCTTGTCAAAGGTCTTGGAAACCTTATCCAGGCGGATCAAAGGTGTGTCGTTCATCGCTTATCCTCCTAAAAATTAGGCGGCGAGCTGATCCAGATCAGGACCGCCCCCGTCTTTGACGTGAGATAATGCTTCTTATCCGGCGTAAAATAGAAGGATTCCCCCTTCTTCGCCCGGTAGCTTTTCGTTCCGATATGGATCATGACGGCCCCCTGGAGCACGTAGCCGAACTCTTCCCCCTCGTGGGGCGTGTCCGGGTAGGTGGCCCCCCCCTTCTCGAGAGTCAGTAAAATCGGTTCCATCACGTTCTTCTGGGCGTTGGGGATGATCCACTGGATTGTGTTTTTTAACTCCCCGTCCTCCTTCACGAAATAATCCTCCGCTCCGAACACGATCTGCTCGTCCGTGTCCGCAGTGAAAAACTCATTCAGAGTCGTCCCCAGGCACTGCAGAATGTCCGTCAGTGTCGCAATAGAGGGAGAGGTCAAATCCCGCTCCAACTGGGAGATGAACCCCTTGGAAAGCTCCGCCCGGTCCGCAAGCTCCTCCTGGGTCAGCCCCTTCAAAATCCGCAGTTCCTTAAGCTTCTGTCCGATATCCACCGAATCCGTCTCCTTCTCTCCCGTTCTCTGCGCAAAACTCCCGTCCACACGATAGAACCCCTTCCATGCGGTTCGGAATAAATAAACACAAAGTTTAGTATATCTAAACCGTAAAACAGCTTCTATTATACATCTTTCTCCTGCGCTGTCAATGGTTTTTTTACAAAAAAACACTGTGCGAAGCATCACCTCCGCACAGCGTTCTCCCGTTTCTTAATTTTATGCTCTCTTCTTTAAATCTGCGCATCCAGGATATACATGGCGATGAAGATCACCGACAGGATATACACCAGTACGGGCACTTCCTTGGCCTTGCCCCGGCAGATTTTGATCACGGCGTAGGAGATAAATCCAAAGCCGATGCCGTCGGAAATGCTGTAGGCGAAAGGCATCATGGAGATGGTTAAGAAGCAGGGCAGAGCCGTCTCAAAATCACCCCAGTTGATCTTCGCCGCACCCATCATCATATAGACACCCACGATGATCAGGGCGGGAGCCGTCGCCGCACTGGGCACGATCCCGGCAATGGGAGCCAAAAGCACGCACAGCAGGAACAAAAGTCCCGTCACCACGGAGGCAAGTCCGGTCCGGCCGCCCTCCTGGATGCCGGTGGAGGACTCCACGAAGGTAGTTACCGTGGAGGTTCCGAGGCAGGCGCCCACGCAGGTGGCAACCGCGTCGGCGATCAGTGCCCGGTCACCGCCGGGAAGGTTTCCGTCCTTGTCTAACATCCCCGCATTGCCGGCCGTGCCGAGCAGGGTCCCCACCGTGTCAAAGCAGTCCACGATAAAGAAGCTGATTACCGCCGTGACGAGAGGCAAAAATCCCAGGGACATCACGCCGCCGAAATCTAAATGAAACGCCGTCAAGCCGATATTTCCGATGTTGCTCATGGTCATGCTCTCCGGCATGGTGGTGATCCCCATGGGAATACCGATGATGGTCGTGGCAATGATACCGATAAAAATCGCCGCCTTGACCTTATGGGCAATCAGGACTCCAGTGATCAGAAGGCCGATGAGGGCTAAGAGAGCCGTCCCCTTGGTGATGCCGCCCATATCCGTATAACCGCTGCCGCCTTCCACCCCGACACACTGCACGATCCCCGCATTCAGAAGACCGATAAAGGCAATGAAAAGCCCGATGCCCACCGAAATCGCATCCTTTAAACAGGTCGGGATCGCCGCAATGATCTTACTTCTAAGGGGAGAGACCGTAACCACCAGAAACAGGATACCGGAGATCAGGACAATGGTCAGGCCCTGCTGCCAGGTATATCCCATTTTAAAACATAGCGTATAGGTAAAAAACGCATTCAAGCCCATGCCGGGCGCCTGTGCAAAAGGCACATTGGCGATAAAAGCCGTAAGCAGCGTACCGATGGCCGCCGAAAGGCAGGTGGCAACCATGACCGCCGTAAAATCCATCCCCGTACCCTCGGCGGCCAGATATGTGGGATTTACGAAAATGATGTAGGCCATGGCGAAGAAGGTGGTAACGCCGGCAATAACTTCTGTCTTTACATTTGTGCCGTGTTCCTTCAGTTTGAAAAACTTTTCCATATTTTCCTCCGTTTCTTTCTATGCGCTTCTCACACGCAACAGGCCGGAACAGGAAATTTCTCTGCCCCGGCTGTGTTTATAAACACCATGACTATCCTATCATAAAATTTTTATAAACTCAATGAAAATTTAAGAAAATTCTGTTTTTATTTCTTTTTTCACCTATCAATTGTCCAGGATCGTCCCGTCGACGGCGTTCACCGCCAGGAGGCATTCCCGCATTGTAGGATCGGAATTGTGAAGCACCCCATTTTCATCCGTACTCTCATAGGTTCCAAAAGCCTCCCAGACAGGGACCAGATATCCGGCAGCGCCTTCCCCAGAATCCGGCACCCACCGATAAACCAGGCGGATCTCGTCGACGGCGACAGCCTTTAATTCTCCAGGCTCACATGAGATCCGAATGGGAGTCTCCTCATAGATTTTCCGGATCTGGGAAAATGGAAGAAGCTCCACCGGTTCTCCGCCCTGCCCGGCCACATAGTCGCTGTATTCGATCCATCGCACCCCTAGGTCATCGATAACAAAATAGAGACCTCCGGCGCCCCAGTATCCGATCGGTACTCCTCCCACCGACCGGACGTAGGCGAACACATGCCCCTCCTGCTCCCCGCTCCTGTCATCCGGCTCCCGCATTCCGGAATAATCAAGCGTCAGTTCCTCCGAAAGCCCCATCTTCCTCATATACTCTTTCGCCAACGTCTCCGCCTGCTCCGCGGAGATCGTGCATCCGCCTTGCTCTGACTCCGGCCATGCCCAGAAAACTAGACCGTACTTACTCACCAGCACCTCGGCCGTTCTCTGCTCCCAGTCCGTAAAGCCAGTCAGACAGTCAAAAAACTGTTCGGAATCCAGCTTTTCCTCCTGTGTCATCCGAAGAGGCACCGCCGTCTTCCTAACCTCCCCCTGCATGTCCTGTATGCATTTCTCTGTGGTATCCAGCGTCTCCTCCAAACTCTGCCTCTCTTCCTCCCCCTGATAGTCTTTGTTCTCCAAACGGCGCTTCAGCCCGGCGGCCCGGCTGACCAGATGCTCATAATCCTCCGGCTCGAAGCGATACAGCCCCCCCTCCCCCAGGATCGGTTTCAGGATGGTCCGGATATCCTCGTCTCTGAAAATTTTTTCTTCTGCCGGATAAATCAGAAACGTATCCGCATCTGGCACCGTGACCTTTGCGTCGATGACCTGGGTCACTCCCCATTCATCCGTATACTCTGCTGAAAACTGTTCTGGGACTCCTAGCTCTTCCCGCAGGGCCTTTTGTCTCTCCGTCTCCCCCGCCTCCTTCGCCGATTCCTTCCTTGGAACCTCCGTCTCCTCACGGCTGCCTTCCTTCCCGTCTTTTTCTCCTTCCGGCGTCCCTTCTTCTCCGCCCTTCACGCCTTCCTCTTCTGTCTCCGAAGACGTCGTCTTCCTCACCGCGATGTTCTCCACCGCCACCTTCCCGCAGCCGACGCCCACCATCAGGCTGAACAGAACCCCTGCCGTGAGCAGGGCGATCATTCTCTTCCTCATAAGCTAAACTCCTCTCTTTTCTGCTTTTCAGATCCGGATATCTCTGACGTTTCGGATCCTGATACCACTATAAAAGAAAGTCCCGAAAAAATCTTCATCGCCCTGTAAACGTTTTGTAAGCTTCCGTCGGGCAAAAAGAAACCGTCACCGTCGTTCCCTCACCTGCCCGGCTCTCAAAAGAAAGCTCTGCTCCATGAAGGCGGGCGATCTGCTCGCAGATGGCAAGACCGAGACCGATCCCCTCCTGTCCGGACCGATCCGCCCGATAAAAAGGCTCCCGGATCCGATCAAGCTCCGCCCTCGTCATGCCCTTCCCTGAGTCCCGGATCACCACCTGCCTGTCCTGGATCACCGCCTGAACCGTCTGCCCCGGACCGGACGCTTTCGCCCCGTTGTCAAGGAGATTGACGAAGAGGCTCACCAGCAGATCCCCGTCCCCGCAGACAGAAACATCCGTCTCTCCATCCATGAAAAACCTCCGGTTTGGATGCCTTCCCTCCGCCATCCGGACCGCCTGCCCAAGAATCTCCCCCAAACTCTGCTCTTCCATGGAAATCGACGCATTTTGATGGAGAGCCGTAAGCTCCATCAGCTTCGCGGAAAGTCGCTGCAGATATCCGGCCTGTTCATAAATCGTTCGAAGAGCCCGCTCTTTCTCCTTCTCTTTAAGCTTCACATGGAGAAGCGTGTCCGCATACCCAAACACCGCCGTCATGGGCGTCCGCATCTCATGGGCCAGGCTTCCGAGAAGTCGCTCCTTCTCTTCCCCGGCAAGAGTCAGTTCCCCGACCCGCCGCTCCACCTGCTCCGCCATGAGATTGAATGCCTCCGCCAGCCTTCCCGTCTCGTCCCGCCGCTTTGCCTTCACCCGAACACCGTAATTTCCCCGGCTAATCTCCCCTGCCGCCTCCGCCAGGCTCCCTATGGGCCGAAGCACCAGCTTCGACGACGCCGCACCGAGAAGAGAGACCATCGCCACAAACAGAAGCCAAACCAGGGAAAACTGCCCCACAAACGCCTGCGCCTCCTCATGGACTTCCGTCAAATCCTGCACGGAAAAGAGATAATTTCCCTCTCCCAGCCAGGGAAGGGCGGAACCGATCACCAGCCAGTACTCTCCCTCCCCCCGCTCAAACACCCACTCCG
>CAJUOF010000219.1 GCA_910587905.1 uncultured Lachnospiraceae bacterium | reverse complement strand
CTTTCCCAAACCCAAACCGCTTTTTCTTGCCTGTGCCATGCTGATTTTCCTTTCTTATCTGTTCCTTTTTATTCCCCCCGTTGAATCACTTCTTTTGCCAAAAGCCGATAGCTTTCTGCTCCCACGGAACGAGGATTATATAAGGTGATCGGCATTCCATGGCTTGGTGCTTCTGCCAATCGAACATTTCTCGGAATAATTGTCTTGTATACGGCATTACTCAGGTTATTTTTTACATTTTCAACCACCTGAAGCGATAAATTTGTCCTCGAATCATACATGGTGAATACAACTCCCTCCAGCTCCAGAGAAGGATTTAATCGTTGTTTTACCAGATTTATCGTGTGAATCAACTGTGAAAGTCCCTCTAACGCATAATACTCACACTGGATCGGCACCAGAACTGTATCCGCTGTCGTCATTGCATTTACTGTCAACATGTTCAAAGAGGGAGGACAATCAATAAGAACAAAATCATAATTTCTTCTGATTTTATTGATTTCGTCCCTTAAAATAAACTCTTTTCCTTCTATTCCAATCAATTCAATTTCTGCACCGGATAATTCTACATTTGACGGCAAGATATCCAGTCTCGGAAGGACTTCTTTTAACAGGCACTCTTCTACAGAACTCTGCCCAATGAGAAGCTCATAAGTAGTTTTTTCCTGCTCATTCTTATCTACTCCCAGACCGCTTGTCGTGTTTCCCTGAGGATCTAAATCCACAGTCAACACTCTTTTTCCAGCTTCAGCAAGACAAGCCGAAAGATTAATTGCTGTAGTCGTCTTTCCTACGCCGCCTTTTTGGTTGGCAATGGCTATAATTCTTCCCATAAGCGTGAGTTCCTTTCTATATTCTTTACTATTATACCATCATATAGTCCTTATTGCCACAACATTTTCTTAATTCTTTTATAATTTTTGTTTCACGTGAAACATGTCTTGCTCGACTACATCTTTTTCTTCTCGTATACATTTTTTTGTGTTTCACGTGAAACATATCTTAACTAGATTGTTCTATTTTCCATTTTTTACACTCTTTCCCATGTTTCACGTGAAACATAGGAAACTTTTATAATGTATTAATTTTACAGAAGATCCTATTTCATTATTTAAAGTTCACTTTTTCTTGTATCTGACTACAAAATATACTATAATAGAAGACAATAGAAACCTATCCATTTTAATCATTTGATTCGAGGGTCTTAATTTATGAGCAAAAAAAGTAGTTTTGTAAAGGGAATTCTTTTAGCTTCCTCCACAGCGACCATCATTACTGCCATTAACAAAGCTTTGTTTGTTCGTGCCACTTCCAAAAAGCTTCTTGTAAGAGAAGAGCACAGTGTTTATGCCTGGAGATTTGGCGATGTTTTTTATACGAAAACAGGAGAAGGAAAGCCTCTGCTCCTAATTCATGATTTGGTGACCGCTTCTTCCGGGCACGAATGGAACAAACTTGTTCAAAAACTATCCAAGACACATTCTGTCTATACGATTGATTTGTTGGGCTGCGGTCGTTCCCAGAAACCAAACTTGACTTATACTAATTTTCTCTATGTCCAGCTTCTCACAGATTTTATCAAATCTGTGATTGGCCGCAGGACAGACGTTGCAGCCAGCGGAAGTTCCTGTTCTTTTGTCATCACCACATGCAATAACAACATGGAGCTATTTGACAAAATTATTCTGATTAATCCAGATTCAATTTTAAAATGTGGACAGACTCCCAATCAATATTCCAAGATTTATAAATTCCTGATCGACTTGCCTGTCATCGGCACGTTGATCTATAACATTGCCAATAGCAGAAGAAGCATTACAGAAAAATTTCTGACGGTAAATTATGCAGATCCCTGCAAAATTGAACCAGAAACCATTAGTCACTGTCATGAAGCCTCTCATCTGGGTGACTCCGGTGCCAAGGCCCTCTACTCCAGTATCAAAGGAAATTATACAAAATTGAGTATCTCCCACGCCCTGAAAAAGATTGACAACAGTATTTTTATTATCGGCGGTGAATATGAAAAAGAAATCGAAAATACCATTGCAGAATATATGATTCTCAATCCGGCTATCGAATCGGAAATCATAAAAAACTCTTCCCATTTTCCACACATGGAGGTCCCGCATGAGACCCTTAAGATTATGGAAGATTATCTTTCCCTCTAAGTTTTTTCAAACAGAAGCTTTTGAGGAAAAGAACCCGCCGATCAAAGATGCGAATTCCGATATTCTCGCGGCGTGCAATCATAAAATCGTCGGAACATTTTTGCAAAATTGCTCGGACTGTCGAATCCGCAGGCAGAAGCCGTCTCGGAAATACTGCCTGCCGGATCAGACAAAAGCCGTTCTGCCCCTTGCATAATCCGATATTTTAACAAATACTGAACAGGCGAAATTTGAATGGTCTTTTTAAAACAGCGAAAGCATTCCCGTTCGCTGATATCCGCCGCCCTTGCAATCTCTTCCAGAGAAATAGTTTCCGCATAATTTTCATGAATATAAGCGAGCATTTTTCTGACCCGAAGATTGTCCTGGCTTAAAGAAATGTTTTTGACACTCGTCTGTGATGCAATTTTCTGATACAGGAAAAGACATATCCTGGACAACTTTTCTCTCACAAGAAATTCGTAACCACTCTCTTCCCGTTCCATCGCTTCAAACGCCTCCCTAAACCAAGCCATAACCGGATTCTCTCCGTTCCCCTCAATATGACAACCAGAAAATAAATGACAGGAAACCAGAGGAATCATGTATTTTTCTGCAAATACAGAACTTTCATTTCCCTGGATCAATTCCGAACCAAACACCAGAGAATGCAATTCACATCCTCCTTTGGCCGATGCATAATGAAGAATATTAGAATTCAACACCAGAGAGTCTCCTTTTTTTAGAAGAAACGACTCGGAAGGAATCTTTACGTTTAAGACTCCTTCTTCAATAAATATAATCTCAATTTCTTCATGCCAATGCCAGGATAAAATATCCTCAGGATTGTCTGTATAATAAGATTCATATCCTGCACAGGGAAATCCCTTCGTCCCATGCAGCTTCAATTCTTTCTGCTCTCTGTTTAAAGCCCCCGTCCCTTTTCCTCTCGATATCATGCTCTGTTCCTCCTCATATGTTTAACTTGGCGGTTTTCTTATATTATATGGCCGAAATTGCATTGTATCAAGTATAATATTGCGGTATTCTTATATCAATAGATAGGCCTTCCAAAGGCGCCGGAAAGAAGTTCATTTCATTGAAACAATCTGATTTTATAAAACCAGGAGGTATCTTTATGAAATTAAAATTTTATCCGAACCTTAATATTGAAAAATTTACCAGATTGATAACAAAAAGTTGTGGAAATGTTTTGCTTCGTCTCTCTGACAATTCCACCTGTGATCTGAAAACAGACCAGGAAAGAGGCAGTCTGATCCGAAAAGAAATGGAACAGGGACGGGGAATTGAAATTCTTTTAACAGATGTGGACGACTGTGCCAGATTTACAAAACTGATGATCGGCGCCTACGTATAAGAGTCCTGTAAACAAGACTTTTAGCCAAATGCAATAAATAAAACAAATGTCTTCTACCAACACTTATATATACGCGGAAAAACCACCTCTCACCGGTGGTTTTTCTATGTGCCCCGATCGGTATTTCTTTATTTCCAATTTTTATTTTTGACCTTAAAAATTCACTTTTTTCAATAATTGGTTCTTATTGAGAAATCGATTACAAACAATGTCAACTCAAGATTGGCCATGAAAAGATTGTTTCTGTAACCGGAGCGTTCTGATTGTGGTAAAAACAGGAGGTATAAGGTAAAAAAAGGATTCTGTATTTTATTGGCGTTTATGATGTTTTGTTTAGCCGGCTGCGGCAATGGAGAATCCGGGTCGAATGCTGAAAGCGGCGAGATCACGCTCGCTTTCTCGGGGCCTCAGACCGGAGATTTTGCAGAATACGGTCAATCCATGAAGGCGGCGGCACAGATTGCCATTGACGAATGGAACGAGAAGGGCGGCGTCCTCGGAAAACAGATCAAACTGGTGGATTTTGATGATGCCAACACGTCGGAGCAGGCGGCTTCCATCGCACAGAATATCGTCGGCAACAGTTCCATCAGTGCGGTCCTCGGATATTTTTCGAGCGGTGTCGCCATGACCGCCGCGGAGATCTATCAGGAGGAAGGAATCGCTCTGGTAAACGGCTCCGCCGCTCATGTGGATTATTCCAAGATCGGGGACTGTATTTTCAGGAATAACGCCATCTATGTAACGGAAGCGAGTACCTGTATCCAGGTAACGGAATATCTTGGACGAAAGAAATTAGGTATTTTAAATCCCAACAGTGATGCCGGTGTCTCTGTAACCAACGAGATTGAGACCTTGATTGAAAAATATGGCGATAAGTTCAGTGCGGAGCTTGTGCTTGCAGAGTTATATGAGGACGGGACGGTCGATTTCACCGCCACGATCTCCAAATTCCGGGAAGCCGGCGTGGACGTGGTCTATTCTTCCGGCGCTTATGCGCAGATGGGACCTTTTATCAGACAGTACCGGGAGCGGGATGAGGATGTCGTCTTCATCATGTCCGCCGGGTGTTTCTCCCAGGAATTTCTGGATCTGACGGGTGACGCCGCAGAGGGTGTTTACATGGGTACCAGCTTTTTCTATGAAAGCGCAGATGAAAAGGTACAGGCCTTCTCGAAAAAATTTGCGGAATCCTATGGCTCCAATCCCAGTACTTTTGCGGCCCAGATCTACGACGGGACCTATGCGATCTTATATGCGATCGAGGAAGGTGGTTCGGCGGAGAGGGCGGACATCGTGGCAAATCTTCCCAAGACGGATTTCCAGGGCGTGACCGGAAAGATCACCTTCGACGAGGAAGGCAACGTCCCCAAGGAACAGGTGCTTCTGATCGTCGAGGACGGAGCCTATAAAGAGGTTCCCGGCGCCCTGCTCAGCCAGACGGACTATGAAGCCAAAATCGGCATTCAGTAAGCAGGATACGGATTGAGGTGACGACATGATACTGGAACAGATCTTGAACGGCGTCATGCTGGGCATGGTATATGCGCTGATCGCCGTCGGTTATTCCCTGGTTTTTGGTATTTTGAAGCTTCTCAACATGGCCCACGGCGCCATCTATGCCTTTGGCGCCCACATGGCCTTCCTGGCCGTGTCCATGCATTTCGGCCTTCCGGCTGCCCTGATTTTTTCGGCCACGGTGACGGGTATTCTCTCCGCCTGCATGGACAGTGTGATCCTCGCCCCCCTGCGGGCCAAAAATGCGCCGAACATTACCTGTCTGATCTCGGTCATGGGTGTTTCCTATATCATCCAGAACCTGATGATGATTTTGTTCGGAAGTACGAAGAAGAATTTCCCCAAGCTGTTTGATTTCGGGAATGTAACTATTTTCGGCGTCACCCTGACAAGCGCCCAGATCGCCATGTTCCTCATCGCCCTCCTTTTCCTGATGATGCTCACCCTGGTTGTGAATTACACCAAGGCCGGGCTGGCCATGAGGGCGGTCCGGGAAAACACCAGGGCCGCCAATCTCATGGGGATCGACGTGAGGAGGATCGTGACCGTCACCTTTTTCCTGAGCGGCGTCTGTGCGGCGGTCGGCGGGGTGCTGGTATCCGGGTATTATCAGATGGTCTACAGCACCATGGGAACGGAAGCCGGTCTCAAAGGCTTCTCGGCGGCCGTGCTGGGCGGTATCGGCGTACTCCACGGTTCGGTGATCGGCGGCATCGTCATCGGCGTGGCGGAAGCCCTGGCCGTCACTTACCTGGGCGGCAGCTTCCGAAGCTCCACCGCTTACATCGTATTATTTCTCGTGCTCTTGATCAGGCCCTCCGGCATCTTCGGCAGGCACGACGTGGACAAAGTATAGGAGGAGACAATGGAAAAGCTGATAAGTATGTATGACGGGCTGAAGGATTTTGTTCTGTCCTATAAAAGGATTGTGATTCCTCTGTTTTACCTTGTCCTGATCCCGGTCCCTCTGGTGGTCTCGAACAGATATGTGATCTGGGTGCTCTGCCTGATCGGTATCTACTCTGTCCTGACTCTGAGCCTGAACCTGATCGCCGGATATATGGGGCAGACTTCCATGGGTCATGCGGCTCTCTATATGATGGGGGCTTATTTTTCCGGGCTTCTCGGTTCTAAGCTCGGCTGGCCTTTTTGGGTCACGCTCCCCTTCGGGATTCTGGGGGGCGCCCTCGGCGGCCTGATTTTAGGGATCGCCACCATGAAGCTCTCGGCCTCTTACCTGGCCGTCATTACCCTGGCCTTCGGCGAGGTGGTGGAAATGGTCGTGTTAAACTGGAACAGCATGACCAACGGACCTCTGGGCGTGAGGAACATTCCGGGTCCTGACCTCTTTGGTTTCGGGCTCTCTCCCTCCAACGGAGGATTTTACTGGCTCATGCTGGCGCTTGTGACCGTTTCGGTCCTGATCTCCCTCAACGTGCTCAATTCCAAATTCGGAAGGGCGGTGCGTGCCATCAAGGAGGATGAGCTGGCAGCCAAGCTGATGGGAATCCACACGGCGGCCTACCGGGTCAAGACGATCGTGCTTTCTGGCGCCATGGCCGGCATGGCCGGAGCTTTTTATGCTTCCATGAACCATTACATTGACGCCGCCACTTTCAGTTATGATGTATCCATGACGATCCTCTGTATCGTGATTTTCGGGGGTCTCGGCTCCATTCCCGGAATGATCATCGGTTCCTGCCTGCTGATCGCCTTTCCCGAGGTTCTCCGTTCTCTGTCCAATTACCGTTTCGTGGTTTACGGCATGATTCTCATCCTGATGATGCGTTTCCGTCCCCAGGGGCTGTTCGGCGGACTTTCAAAGCGTCCCTATCGGCTTCCAAAAGGCGTGGATCGTCCGAATATCGCAGAATTTCCGGCAAAGGCAGATGTGAGCGGAAGGGAGAGGGGGTGAAGACGATGGCTCTTTTGGAATTGCAGGGCGTCACTAAGGTATTTGGAGGGCTGAGGGCGGTTTCTGAGGTTTCTCTTCTTGTCAGCGAAGGGGATATCATCAGCATCATCGGCCCCAACGGGGCCGGAAAGACCACTTTGTACAATATGCTGACGGGTGTCTACCGGGTAGATGCGGGAAAGATCCTCTTTGACGGTAAGGAAATCCAAAACCGTCCTCCCAGGCAGATCGTGAGGGCGGGCATTGCGAGGACGTTCCAGAACATCCGCCTGTTCCCCACCATGCGGGTCATTGAAAACGTGCTCCTGGGGGAACACATCAACGTGAAGTATCATTTCTGGGATCTGCTTTTTAAGACGCCCAAATACAGGCGGGAGGAATTGGCGGCCCACCAGAGGGCCATCGACCTTCTGGAGTCTCTGGGCCTGGCCGGCGAACTTGACAATTATGCGATGAATCTTCCTTATGGAATGCAGCGGAAGCTTGAGATCGCCAGGGCCCTGGCCACCAATGCGAAGCTGATCATCCTGGACGAACCGGCGGCGGGCATGAATCCGCAGGAATCGGAGGATCTGATGGCTTTCATCCGGGAACTCAGGGAACGGGGGATCACGATCCTCTTGATCGAGCATGACATGAATGTGGTCATGAATATTTCGGACCGTATCTATGTCATTGATCACGGAAAAAAGATTGCGGAAGGGCTCCCGCAGCAGATTGCGAAGGATCCGGAGGTGATCCAGGCCTATTTGGGGAAAGGAGGTGCGGCAGATGGCTGTTAAGATGCTGGAGATCCGGGAGTTGTCTGCTTCTTATGGCAGTATCCAGGCCCTGAAGGGGATCAGCCTGGAGGTCTTTAAGGGGGAGATCGTGACCTTGATCGGAAGCAACGGCGCCGGAAAGAGTACCACCCTGGGCAGCATTATCGGCATCGTGCCTTCCTGCGGCGGAAGTATCGTATTTGAGGGGAGTGACATCACGAAATTGAAGCCCTCCGACATCACGAAGCTGGGCATTGCCGCTTCCCCGGAGGGGCGGGAGGTGTTTGGGGGACTAAGTGTACAGGATAACCTGAAAATCGGCGCCTACACGAGAAAGGACAAAAGGGAAATTGCGGATTCTTTCGAGGAGGTCTACCGTCTGTTCCCTAGGCTCCGGGAAAGAAAAAAACAGGCGGCCGGCACTCTTTCCGGCGGCGAACAGCAGATGTTGGCCATCGGAAGGGCCATGATGAGCAGACCGAGGCTTTTGCTTCTGGACGAGCCTTCCATGGGGCTCTCGCCCAATCTGGTCGACATGGTGTTTGAACTGATCGTAAGGATCCGGGAAGGGGGGACTACCATCCTCCTCATCGAACAGAATGCCAATATGGCATTGCAGATTGCGGACAGGGGGTATGTTCTGGAAACGGGACGGGTGATCCTGAGTGATTCCGCAAACCGGCTCCAGACCAACGACATGGTTAGAAAGGCTTATCTTGGCTCTGGAAAAACTGGATGACTTTTTTAGAAAGAGGTGTATGACATGAATAAAATTAAAATCGGCGGAATGCTGGAGGCTTCTGAACTGGCCCTCGGCTGTATGAGGGACTGCAGGATCCCTTTTGAGGATGCGGAACAACTGATCCTCACGGCCGTGGATGAGGGGATCAATTTCTTCGACCATGCGGACGTATATGGTTTTGGCGCTTCTGAAGAGTATTTTGGAAGGATCCTCATGCGTAATCCCGGCCTGCGGGAGCGGATCCTGATCCAGTCCAAGTGTACGCTGATCCGTGACTCTGAGAAGACTCTCTATCTGGACACGAGGAAGGAACATATTTTAAAATCGGTGGATGAGAGTCTGAAGCGTCTGCAGACGGATCATCTGGACACTTTTTTGCTTCACCATCCGGACACGCTGATCGAGCCGGAGGAGGTGGCGGAGGCTTTTGACATCCTCCATGCGTCCGGTAAAGTCCGTCATTTCGGAGTGAGCAACTATAAGACCATGGACCTGGTATTTCTGCAGTCTTTCCTGAACCAAAAGCTGATCATCAACCAGATGCAGCTTTCCGTGGCCCACACGGAGCTGATCGACCCGACCAATTCCCTGAAGCTCAATGAGTCCGACAACCTGGACCGGAACGGCGGCGTACTGACCTACATGAGGATGAAGGGAATGACGGCTCAGGCCTGGTCTCCCTTCCAGGTACGTTTCTACGGCGGCGTATTCATGAATGACGACCGGTATCCCATTTTAAATGGGGTGGTAAACCGGATGAGTGAGGAAAAAGGAGTTTCCCCGTCGGCAATCGCCATTGCCTGGATCCTGCGCCACCCGGCAAAAATACAGCCTTTGATCGGGACCACGAACAAAGAACGGCTGCGGGATATCTGCACGGCCTGCAGCGTGGAACTTAGCCGGGCCGAATGGTATGAGCTTTACCGGGCCACTCTCTCCGACGAAGGAAGAATTCAGACCGGAAGTTCTCTCTCCAAGCCGTCAAACTAAGATTACATGAAAGGAAAGCAGAATCCCGCAGGGATATACATTTACGCATTCCCTTTTGATATGATATACTGGATACAATTAAACGCAAATTATGGAATAAGAGGTTTTTTGAATGAGCGTAAAGATCAAGGACGTTGCAAAGGCCGCAGGCGTGAGCACGGCAACCGTATCCAGAGTACTGAATCAATCGGCCAATGTGTGTGAGGAATTGAAGGAGCGGGTTTACCGGGCAATCGAGGAGACGAACTACAGTATGAATCCCATTGCCAGGGATTTAAAGAACTGTAAGAGGAACCAGATCGCCGTCGTGCTTCCCAGTCTCAGAAGGACGGACAGTATTGTCGTGTTCCGGGGGATCAGCGACTTTTTCCGGGAGAAAAAAATAACCGCGGTCCTGTTCGAGAGTGACAGTGAATTTGAACGGGAGAAGGAGATTATACAGGAGCTGGAGCAGGAATGGATCGACGGCATCATTCTGCTTCCTGGCCAGTGCAGAAAGGATGATGCCTACCAGTCTTATTCGAAAGCCCTGCACACGCTGAAAAAGAGGAATGTCCGGATTCCGGTGGTAGCCCTGGAAACGGACCACGTAAGCTGGCAGATGGACACCGTGAGGGTCGACCATGAGACGGCGTTTTATGAAAATGCGGCGCATCTCCTGGAAATCGGACGGAGAAACCTGGCTTTTCTGGGCAGTGCGGAGGACGCCCCTCTTTACTGTCACGAGGTAAGGGGAATCCAAAGGGCCCTTTCGGAATACGGCGGAACTCTTTCCGTTATTAAAAACAACAATTTTACCGTGATGGACGGTTATCATTCTGTAAAATTTTTGCTGCAGGAAGCCGCCATGCCTGACGGCATTATCTGTGCCAACGATCAGGTGGCGGCGGGAGCTTTAAATGCCTGCAGTGAGGCCGGCATCTGTATTCCTTCGGAGGTTGCCATCACCGGCTTCGGCGGTGTCGCACTCTCGATCGTCACCACTCCGGCCATCACGACGACGGTAACTCCAAAATACCAGATGGGGCTTAAGGCTTCTGAGTTCTTATTCGAGAGGATCGAAGGCTATGAGGGACCTCCCCGTCACGAAATCTTGAAAGCGCAGTTGGCGATCCGCAATTCTACCTTGAGATCTGCGGCTAAATCGCTGGATGCGATCGTCCTTGACGACAGAAACACCATTTATAAATGATGATCACATTCACATAAAGGAGAACGGTCATGTTTAATTTTCAGTATTATACACCTACGAAGGTTGTCTTTGGAAAAAATACAGAGGAGCGAGTGGGCGCTCTGGTAAAGGAGTTTGGTTATAAAAAGGTCCTGATCCATTATGGCGGCGGCAGTGTCATAAAGACCGGCCTGCTTGACAAGGTAAAATCTTCTCTCTCTGAATCGGGAATCGCTTTTACGGAGCTTGGCGGCGTGGTTCCCAATCCCCGGATCTCCCTGGTCTATGAGGGAATCGAGCTGGCAAAGAAGGAGGGCGTGGACTTTATCCTCGCTGTCGGCGGCGGCAGTGTCGTGGATTCCGCCAAGGCCATCGGCTACGGCCTTGCCAATGAGGGGGACGTGTGGGATTTCTATGAGCACACCCGCACTGCCAAGGCCTGTATGCCGGTCGGTGTCACACTCACCCTGGCGGCCACCGGAAGCGAGATGAGCAATGCGTCCGTGATCACCAACGAGGACGGCTGGAAGAAGCGGGGCTATGGCAGCGACTATGCCCGCCCGGTCTTTTCCATCTTAATCCCGGAGCTTACCATGACTCTTCCGGATTATCAGACGGCTTGCGGCTGTACCGACATTATCATGCACACCATGGAGCGCTATTTTACCTCCGGCGGAAATATGGAGCTGACGGACGGCATTGCGGAAGCCCTCATGCGGACCGTGATCGCCAACGCAAAAGTTCTGAGAGACGATCCTGCAAATTATAATGCGAGGGCGGAGGTCATGTGGGCGGGAAGTCTTTCCCACAATGACCTGACCGGCTGTGGTAACGGTGGAAATGATTTCGCCACCCATATGCTGGAACAGGAGTTGAGCGGCATCTTTGACGTGGCCCACGGTGCCGGACTTTCGGCCCTCTGGGGAAGCTGGGCAAGATATGTTTACCGGGACTGCCTGGACCGTTTCTGCAAGTATGCGGTCAATGTCATGGGCGTCAAGGGGGCTACCGACGAGGAGACCGCCCTCAAAGGGATCGAAGCGACAGAAGCCTTCTTTAAGGAAATCCATATGCCTGTCTCCCTGAAGGAGCTGAATCTGGATCCCACAGAGGAGGAGATGGACCTGATGGCCCACAAGTGCATCATAGCCGCAGGTGGGAAGAAGGGTTCCGCAAAGGTTCTCTTTGAGGAGGATCTGAGAAAGATCCTGGAAATGGCCAGATAAATGTAACTGATTTGATTATATTATTATTAGGAAGAAAGAGGAAGACACGAATGATTCAGAATCAACCGGTACATATGGACAATGAAACTGCCAATATGAAAGGATCAAATGAAGGATCCCATGAGCATGAGGGAATTCGGGGAAATTTTTGTAAAGGATCTGATCACTTTTGAAAATCGTGTCGTGGAGATCAACGACGACACCGTACATATCGAGATGCATTACTGCCCCCTGCTCTCGGCATGGAAAAAGCTTGGCTTCTCCGACGAGGACTGCGCCCTTTTCTGTGACATTGCCATGGAGGGGGACCGGAAGTTTGCCCGGGATATGGATGCGGAATTCTCCCTGACCAAAAAGATTGCGGAGGGCGACGACTGTTGTGATTTAAAGTTCACCAGGATCAAGAAATAAAACTCAACCGGCTCAGGAGGGAAACATGGACAGAATCGCAAAGCTTAAGCATCAGGAAGAAGTTTTACAGTTTTCTGAATTCCCCAACGAGGAGGCCTGGAAGCTCGGCTGCTACATGAGGGACCGGTCAGAAAAAAAAGGAATTCAGATTGGCATCTGCATCCGTTTGAACAGCGGGCTCATCTTGTTCCAATCGATTCCCAACGAGGTGCGCCTGTCGAATCAGGAGTGGATGTACCGAAAATTCAATCTGGTCCGCTGCATGGAAAGAAGCTCTCTCATGAGTACGTGGATCCTTGAGGAACAGGGACAATCCCTGGCAGACCACGGGTTAAACGACGCAGAGTATGTGCTTTGCGGCGGCGGTTTCCCGATCCGTCTTAAAAATGCCGGGATCATCGGCGCCGTCACGGTATCTGCCCTGCCCCACGAGGAGGACCATGCCTTTATCGTGGAATGTCTGGCGGGATACCTGAACGCCGACGCCGATTCTCTTCTTTAAAATATTTTGAAATTCCTGTGCTTCAAGTGAGCGGAGCCTTCGCCGGAATCCCTGCCTTTCTCGGGTATTTTGCGGAGAGCCCCGCTTTTCGTTCAATGAAGATTAAGCTCCTCCCCGCCCCGTCCAGGGTAAATTTCTCAACGGCCCTTGTCTTGCAGCCAAGCTTCTTGATGGCGGGCTTTGCCGTCTCCAGCTCTTCCTCGATCTCCCCGGATTTGTAGGAAACAAACCTTCCCCCTATTTTCAGGAAGGGCGTACAGTACTCGGAAAGGGTGGAAAGGTTTGCCACGGCCCTGGAAAGACAGAGATCGTACCTTCCCCGGTAATCCGGATCCCGGCCAAAATCTTCTGCCCTGCCGTGGAGCAATTCCACTCCCGCCCCCTCTCCATTCAGCCCTAAGTTATCCACGACTTTGGAGAGAAAAGCCATTCTTTTCCCCAAAGAATCCAATAAAGTCACAGAAAGATGTGGATACAGGATCTTTATGGGGATTCCCGGAAAGCCCGCCCCGGTTCCCACATCGATAAAATTCCGGATGGCGGAGAAGTCACAGTAATTCGTGACCGATACGCTGTCCAGAAAATGTCTGCAGACGACCTCCTCGAACTTTGTCACGGCGGTCAGGTTCATGACCTTGTTGGTCTCAGTAAGCAGTTCATAATACTGTTCAAACTGCTGCGCCTGCCGCTCCGTGATGCCGATCTTTTCCCCTTCAAACCGCTTTTTTATATATTCTTGTCTCTCATTCAATGGTTTTTCCTCTGTTCCAAATAGACTAACAATACGGAGATGTCCGCCGGGGACACACCGGAGATCCGGGACGCCTGGCCGATGTTCACCGGTCTCAACTGGTTCAGTTTCTGCATGGCTTCCTTCCGCAGTCCCTTGATGGCTTCATAATCAAAATCTTCCGGAAGCCGTTTTCCCTCCAGTTTTTTGAACTGGCGGACCTGGCTCTCCTGCCGCTTTAAATATCCCTCGTACTTGAGATCGATCTCCACCTGCTCTCTCACTGCGGGGGGAAGAGAAGGGCGTCCCTCGTCGATCTCTCCCAGGGCTTCATAGGAAAGCTCCGGCCGCTTGACAAGTTCTGCCAGAGTCACTCCGTTCTTTAACAACGTGCTCCCGCTCTTCTCCAGAAATCTCTGGATTTTTTCCGTTCCCCCGACGGCGGTTCCCTCCAGCCGGCGGATCTCCTCCCTGATCAGCTCCTTTTTTTCCAATAATTTCCGGTAACGCTCTTCGTCAATGAGCCCGATCTCGTGCCCGATCTGTGTAAGGCGCAGGTCCGCATTGTCCTGGCGGAGAAGCAGGCGGTATTCCGCCCGGGAGGTCATCATCCGGTAAGGCTCATGGCTCTCCTTCGTCACCAGATCGTCGATCAGGACTCCGATATAGGCCTGGGAACGGTCCAGAACGATCCCCTCCTGGCCTCTCACGCTCCTGGCCGCATTGACTCCCGCCATGAATCCCTGTACGGCCGCTTCCTCGTAGCCGGAGCTTCCGTTGAACTGCCCGCCGCTGAAAAGTCCCTTGATATTCCGAAATTCCAGGGTCGGGTAAAGCTGTCTCGCATCAATGCAGTCATATTCGATGGCGTAAGCGTTCCGGACGATCTTCACGTTCTCCAGCCCCGGCACCGTCCGGTACATGGCGTGCTGGACGTCCTCCGGGAGGGAGCTGGACATGCCGCCCAGATACATTTCGTTGGTATACTCTCCCTCCGGCTCGATAAACACCTGATGCCGCTCCTTATCCGCAAACCGGACTACCTTGTCCTCGATGGAGGGACAGTAGCGGGGGCCGGTCCCCTCGATAAAGCCGGAGAACAAAGGCGAGCGGTCCAGGTTTTCCCGGATGATCCGGTGGGTCTCCTCGTTGGTGTAGGTGAGCCAGCAGGAAACCTGCTCCCTCTGGATGTCGTCGGGATCGGTGGTGAAGGAAAACGGCACGATCCGCTCGTCCCCGAACTGCTCCTCCATCTTGGAAAAATCAATGCTCCTCCCGTCCACCCTGGCCGGAGTTCCCGTCTTAAATCGCTGCATGCGGATCCCATGGCTCTCCAGGGAAGCGGTCAGATGGGTGGCCGCCTGAAGTCCGTTGGGCCCGGTGGGATTGCTGACATTTCCAAAAATACACCTGGCCCTCAGGTAGACTCCCGTGGCAAGGACCGCCGCCCTGCACCGGTATCTGGCCCCGGACACGGTCCCAATCCCCACAAGCCGGTCTCCCTCCGTCTCGATCTCGGAGACCTCCGCCTGCCTGATGGTCAGATGCTCCGTATTCTCCAGAGTCCTCCTCATCTCCCCCGTGTAGCTCTGCTTGTCCGCCTGGGCCCGCAGGGAATGGACGGCAGGCCCCTTGGACACGTTCAGCATCTTGGACTGGATGAATGTCCTGTCGATATTCTTCCCCATCTCTCCGCCCAAAGCGTCCAGCTCCCGCACCAGATGTCCCTTTGAAGATCCTCCCACATTGGGATTACAGGGCATCAAAGCGATACTGTCCACTGACACCGTAAAAATAACTGTCTCCAGTCCAAGCCTTGCGCAGGCCAGCGCTGCCTCACAGCCCGCATGCCCGGCGCCTATTACACATACGTCTACTTGTTCACAAAATTTCGTCATACAATCCACTTCCCCAAGCTTATCCCTGTGTCCGCAATTTCTCCCATGCCGCCATCATATGCGGCTGCCTCACCTTCCTCATGCCGTATCCCCAAAATCTTCATCCAGTCCCTCCTCAATCAAAAGGATCCAGACCTGAAGAAAATAAGGATGTAAGGAT
>CAJUOF010000218.1 GCA_910587905.1 uncultured Lachnospiraceae bacterium | reverse complement strand
TCGGTTACGTGACTGGAGTTCAGACGTGTGCTCTTCCGATCTCCCCTTCAAAGAGCACTGGCGGCACACACCAGGAAGCCGTTCCTCGTAATGGGCCTTCCGGCCTTCGGACAGCTCCCCCGCCAGACATTCCGTCATGATCCGATGGATCTGCAAATCGGGATATCGGCGGATCGGCGAGGTGAAATGGCAGTAATACCTTGCCGCCAGGCCGAAATGACCCACACACTCCGTCTGATATTCGGCCCGCCTCATGGAGCGCAGGGTCAGGCGGCTGATCAGGGCCTCCTCCGGCGAATCCTGAATCCTTGCCAAAAGCTTTTGCAGCTCCTTCGGGTGGATCTCCTCCTGTCCCATTTTCAGATGGTAGCCGAAATTGCTGATGAGAAGCGCCAGCTCCCGGATCTTGTCCCCGTCCGGCTTCTCATGGGTCCGGTACACAAAGGGGCTCCCCTGCCAGAAAAAATCTTCCGCCACCGTCTCATTAGCCAGAAGCATGAAATCCTCAATCAGCATGGTGGCCGCATTCCGCTCATAAGGTGCGACATCCACCACCCGTCCGTTTTCATCCAGGATGATCTTGCTCTCCGGGAAATCAAAGTCGATGGAACCCCTGGCCCGTCTCCGCTCCCTGAGAATTTCGGATAATTCCTTCATTCTCCGAAACATGGGCGCAAAATCCGCGTATTCCCCGGAAAGCGCTTCGTCCCCGGAAAGGATCCCGTTCACTGCCGTATAGGTCATCCGCTTATCCACGCAGATCACGGATTTTACAAACTCATGGTTCAACAGGCGCCCCGTTTTATCCAGCTCCATCAGACAACTGAAAGCCAGCCTGGGCACGCCCGCGTTCAGGGAGCAGATCCCGTTGCTCAGTTCCTTCGGAAGCATGGGGATCACCCGGTCGGTGAGATAGACGCTGGTCCCCCTGGAAAGCGCTTCCCGGTCAAGGGCTGTTCCCTCCCTCACATAATGGGACACGTCCGCAATATGGACGCCCAGCCGGTAAATCCCGTTTTCCTCGGAGAGGGTGATGGCGTCGTCCAGGTCCTTGGCGTCCTCCCCGTCAATGGTCACGGTGGGAAGTCCGGTAAGATCCTTCCGCCCCGCCCGCTCCTCCCCGGAGACCTCCGACGGGATCCGCGAGACCTCCGCCAGAACCTCCGGCGGAAATTCGCTCTCAAAACCGTATTCCTTCGCCACCGACAGCACGTCCACCCCCGGCGCGTCCGCCCGGCCAAGGATCTCCGTCACCCGCCCCTCCGGGTTCTTCCTCCCATTCCCGTAATCGGTGATCGTGACCAGCACCCGCTCCCCCGTCTCGGCCTCCATGGAGGCCTCCGCCGGAACAAAGATGTCCTTTCCCAGTTTTGCGTGCAGCGGAACGGCAAATCCGAAACGCCGGCACCGCTCATAGGTGGCCACCACCTCCCCATGGGCCCGCTCCAGGACCCGCACAATCTTCCCCTCCGGATTCTGATTCCTGCCCCACCGCCTCCCGTAGAGGATTGCGGCCTGAACCGTGTCTCCGTCCATGGCGCCAAGGGTATCCCGTTCTCCAATGTAAATATCCGGCCCCGGCTCTTTCCCGGCTCCCGTTCCGGCACCCGGCTCTCCTATCTGCTCCGGCGCCACGAACCCAAAGCCCTTCCGGTTCCCGATAAAGGTTCCCTTCACCAGAAAATTTTCCACCGGCGCATATTTCCCTCTCCTGGAAAGCCCCAGCTTCCCCTCCGCAAGAAGCCCATCAAGCGCCTCCTGCAAGGAGGGCCTCTCCTCCTTCGCCACGCCAAGAAGAATCGCCAGTTCCTTCACCCTCATGGGCTTATAGTCCTTGTGCCCCATCAGCTCCAAAAGCCGTCTCTTGCCATCCTCCAGGGCATCCCTCTCCGCCTTCCGGACTCCTTCGTCCTCCGCTCTGGCAGAGTTCTCCTCCAACCTGCGCTTCCTTCCGGCATTTTCTCCTCCGGCATTCGTTCCGGACGCCTTCCCCCTTCCATGGCCGTCCTGCCGCTTCTCCCAGGGCCTTCCTCCGCTCCGTGCGCCCCTCCGGCCGCTCTTTCTATTTCCGTTCTTTCTCTTTGTCTCCATAAACTCCTCTATTCTTTTCTGATTTGAATACCTGCCCCTCTGTGCCCTTTCCGAAAACCTGATTCCCTCCGGCGGCGGTCTCCTTCCGAAGCAGACGATCGGCAAAATTTTGCTGATTTTTCTGCGGCTAGCTTCGGCGGTTTTGCTTCCCCGCCTCTATAGGAAGCAACAACCGGCGATCATAAGCGGCGCAGGAAAATCAGTGAAACTGCCGTGTCTGCGAGGACGGAGACCGCCGCCGGAGGGACCGCGTCTCCCGAAACGGCACAGCCCGGACAGGTTTTCAAACATGAAAAAGGATTCATCCACTCCCAAAGCCTGTCCTTTGTGCTCTGGCAAGTCAATGAATCCCGTCTTCTTCCTGCTTCGATCTCCTTCGGTAAACGATACCACAGACATTCGCACTCCCGAATACACCGAAATCCGACAAAACGCGTCATCGCGAAGCATACCCTTGGGTATCGCGAAGCATACTTTACATACCGGCGCGTTTTGCTGAATACTTTGTAATCAAAACATATTCAGAACAAGAGCCAACACCATAAACAAAATCACGCCGTACTTGGTCAGCTTCTCCAGCTTACCCTCCGCGGAACGCCCCTTGTTCTTCCCCCAGTAAGTCTCCGATCCGCCGCTGATCGATCCGGTCAGTCCTGCGGACTTCCCCTCCTGGAGCAGTACGATCACCATCAATGCCACACATATAATCAGAAAAACTACGGTTAAAATCACTTTCAAAGCAGTCATCTTCATACCTCCTAGGCCAAACATAGATAGTCTACCACAAATGGGCAGGATTGGCAACTGTTTTTTCCTGAATTCTGACACAATCAGCACATCTTGTGCCCATTCCGGTTTCCGGTGATAAAACGCCTTTTCTCTTCGCCATCTCCAAGACTTCCTCCTCCGAAGCCTGTTCAATCTCAGTCATCTCCATCAGCGCTCCCCCAAAACCGCCTCCAAAATATGCGCCAAGGCAGTCTTGTTCCATATCTGTTCTAATTTTCTCAATGTCAATCATCATCGCACACATTTAGTTCCTCCTCACGCCCAAGAAAGTAGCTCTCGATAAAATCCCAGCGCTGTTCATCCGTCATCCTACAGGTGAAAAATCGATGTAAAAGCTCCTGATTGTCACGATGCTTTCTTTTTATTTCCTGTAAGACTTCATTTTGATAATTGCCATACGCCAACCTTTCTATTTTATAAGGGTCATTGATTCGCAGGAATATTTCTGCACTTTCCCCGCCTTTTAAATCATAGGAAGCTTGATCCGTGATTTCCAACAAAGTCAAAACCGGCATAATGAAAAGCGGACGATTTAAAAAAGGGAAATATCCCCGATATTGCATGTTCTCTCCCGGCCTGCATTGGAAAAGCAGTTTCATTATATTTCCCTTTATGCTCGAATAATTACCCAGAACAACATATTCCGATGCCTCCGGCTTTTTTTGCTGTTTTCGCTTCTGAAGAATTTTATGGAAACTTTTATTTTTCTGGAAATCCATTTTCTCACTGGCTTCCACCGCGAGCATGTCTAAAAGCAGGCCTGCCTGATTCCGGTCAATCGCATGCTCACCCAATCGCTCATTCAATTCTGAAAGAAAATCCCGAAGTTCAAATGCTTTTTTCTCAGCCCTGCGGTGCATGGTGAATAGTTCCACAATCACATTCAATAAATTTTCGATAAATTTTTTTACTTCCTCATAATCTCTGTGGTAGGTGATATTCACTTGAACACGCGGTGCGAGTTGCCATCCATCCCTGTCCGTCAAAAAATCGCTGGAAAAAAACTTCTGTTTGAACGCTCCGAAGCTCAATTCCGAATATTGTTTTTCCCACAGTTCCCCGATTTTGACAGAATATACGGTCCCAGAAGAAATTTTCCTATCTTTACCATTTGAGCTTGGCTCAAAACGATCCGGGCTTTTCCCGATACAATCACTGTATGCCCCTATTTCTTTCTGAAAATCCAGTAAAAGGGGATCTGGAACACTGACAAACACTCTGGTCAGCATCGCCCTCGGCCTGACAATAAGCACCGGAAATCCATATTTAGTCCTTAAATCTTTTGCGATCATAAGAAGGCCGTTTTTTACCTTGTTCTCCAATTCCTTTTTCTGAAACAAGTGAGAGAAGGAATCCGGAGCGATCAGCATGTTCCGCCGTCTTTTCGTCCGATAAATATCAACAATTTTCTTCAGCATCGCCTTCAATTGAAATTGCCTTAACTCTGAAATTCCATGCAGAGTGCGGACATAACGCATATCGCTCCCGAAAAAATCCATATGCGCTGTACCAAAAAGAGAGGTGTCCCTGGCCGCACGGCCAATTTCCTGGACATAATCCGCCAAACTCCCCGTAGGTGCGAAATGAACGATATGCTGAATATCGCTGCGGTCCACGCCCATGCCAAATGCCTTTGTACAAATTAAGGCCATGATCTCTCCATCTCTGTATTCCATTTCTGTAATATTTTTTGCCTGTTTCCCAAGTCCCCCATAATATCGCCTTACAATTCGGGATTCCTCATCTGTCAATTCTCTGTAAATCGCTTCCACCTGACTTGTATAAGGGCAGTAGGCCAATACCTTCTCTTTTCTGCCGATATAATTTCGAACCCTTTCCAATACCAATTGTTTTTTTACCTCTTCACTGTTTTCCCCATGTTCCACCTTGCTGCGGCAGACAATATCAAAACCAATGTTATCTCTTTTTACATTTCCCAAATGTAAAATGGGATTATTTAAGCCCAACTCCGCAATCGTATCATTGACTACGTCATCAGCTCCGGTATAAACGGCCGTCGCAGTAAGACATAATACAGGAAAGTTATTTTTGCTTTTTTGAATTCCTCTTAAAAAGTCACCCAAAAACCAGTAATCCGGACGAAAATCCCTTCCCCATGCCGTTACCGTATGGGCTTCGTCCACGACCAACAAGCCGATTTTCCTTTCCCCCAGCAAAGTCGGCACTCCAACTCCCAACAACAACTCCGACGCAAGATAGACGATTGATTTTTTGCCCTTTCGAATCTCCTCGATCCTCCGCTGCCGTTCCTCGAAAGAGATAGATGAGTTGATACATGTCGCTATGTCAACTCCCCGCTCTCTTTCCAGTTGTGCCGCCTGGTCATTCATCAGTGCAATCAAAGGAGAAATCACGACCGTAACGAACTGATAGCGCTCTGCTATATAGATCGCAGGGAGCTGAAACAGAAGAGATTTACCGGCTCCCGTAGGGGCCGTGATAAAGACATCTCGAAAGTCATCCCCTTCTGCTGCCAATTCACACTGTTCAATAATTTCACTCACCAGGCTTCCCTGTGAATACTCTTTTATTTCCTTTGATGTCTCCGGCTCTTTATAAAACTTCAGGTTGCGAAATACTGCCTTCGGTCCCCAATATTTTTTCAGATAGGGAAGAAACTGCTGAGCATCATATTCAAATTCCGGAGCCTTAATATTAACTTCGGTATAAGAATAGGGAATGTTCAAACATTCCAGTACCTTTTGAAGCCCTAGGAATCTTTCCTTTTTTCCATAAACGTCTCTCTTGATGTTAATTTTTTCCGCCTGATCCTTTAAAACCAGGAATCGGAACACAAAATCCTGATCTGTTCCCATCAAAATTTCATTTTCCCCATCCTCCTGCGCCGGTGAAAAATGATCTGTCTCAAAAAAGTCTGCGACCGGCAATTCCAAATCTTTATGTACGTTGATCGGATAACACAACGCATCTTCCTCATTCAACATCCATATATCGCTATAGTAGCGCCCGAGCAATTCCAGTTCTTCTTGTTCCTGCACTTGTTCAGACTGCATATATTGATAAAACGCCTCACATTTCCCATGAGAAAGACAGCATGGAACCGCTCTGTCAAAAAGATTATTATTGACAATCACAACCTCTCCGTCAAACACAGCAGAAAAATCCTTGACACCAGAAAGAATAGCAATCAGTTCTTCATAAAATCCAACGAGGTGATTCTGGGAAAGAATCAAATTCCGGCTCAATTCCTTTTTATTTTTATCCAACCTTTCCAGATTTAAGCTCTCCCCATCCGTTACCGACAAATCTTGGAGAATGCTGTTGGGATGTCTGATTAAATATCGAATCTGCGTGATTCCAAACCCACGGAACACGAAAAAAGTTTGTTTTTCGGCTCTGTGCAAAAGCCCTTCTATACCATTTTCAAAATAGTTCTGAAAAGAACACATATCGTCACCTCATCATCTGTTTTTGTTACCGTCTTTATAAAGCGGCAATTTCTGCTTTCAGCTTCTCAATCTCTGCCGCTGTGGAAGCAATCTCTGATTCACGGTTAAATTTCTCTTGTTCTTCCGAAAGTCTTAACAACTTTGACCTTTTACTGGCCAAAGCATTCCTCTCATCATCTAATTTCTGAGAGAGTGCTATTCTGTCAAGGCGATACTTTTTCTTGATCGATTCACATTCAACCTCTGCAAGCCGAATTTCCTCAGTCATTTTAGAAATCCCAGCCCTTGTCTCTTCAAGTTTCTGCGTCAGTTCTTTTTTTAGTGAGAACTTGAAAAACGACAGCCTGTTTATTTGGCTTTGCAAACCCTCTGCAGATTTTTCTATGCCGGCTTTATTTTCCCTCAGTCCGGAAATCTTGCCTTGAAGCTCCTGTACTTTTATATTTCCTTCAGATTCAATACTTACAGCGTTTTCTTCAAGCTTCGAAATACGCTGTCGGGTACAAGCGATTTCTTGTTCAAGCAAATTTTTATCATGCTCAAAACTCTTTTGTATTTCTGCATAATTTGAAAGTATTTGTTCCAGCTGCGCCAGGTCAGCATTCATTTCACTTTTTCTCTTCTCTACCTGCGCCTCCGGCATCGAATCATATTGTCGCCACCACCATCTTTGTATTTCCTTTAAGTAAGACGGTAAATAAGAATGTGTCTTCTGTATTCCTCGAATCATCTCGTCGCTCGGAGATGAAATCTCATCAATCAGACTTATACGCTCTTCTTCTCCCTCAAGAATCTTATCAGGCATCTCTTCTTCCAGACGCGTATACGCTTCTGCTCCCCGAAGAATCTCATCAATCAGATTTTTTATTTTCTTTATGGTTCGGTAATCTCCTCCTTCTGCAAGAAGCTCTTTTCCGTCCTTATTGATCTGCCTGATCAATGGGTCAAAGCCACTCTTAAGCTCACAACTCTTACCAAGTACTCTCTCCATATTCTTTTTAAATTTTTCTTGTGACATGCAAGAATACAAGTCCCAGAGATCATCCATATTTTCATCACATTCTGCAATGAGTTCTGAATAGGACTCTTCTACACTTCCGCATAATTCTTCCGCTTTTTTTAATATTTCACTTGCCCGATCGTTGTTTTCTGTTTCTACCAAGTTCTGCTTTGACGAAGCTTTTTTTTGCTCTCTGACTTTCCCCCCTTCGTCTTCTGGCTTCACCTTTTTAACAGCCTGATTTAATTTCTTTTCTTCAAATTCCCATCTGTTCTGAATACTTCGGATGACAGCCGGAACTTCCATAACAGTCTTGTAAATTTCTGTAAGATTATCATCCAAATCGTGAAGCTTTTTGTAAACTCTCTTCATGACAGAATCGCCGATCGGCACCTGCCTGAGCTTCGATAACACACTATCTATCTTTGTCAGATAATATTCCTTTACCTCAAATCCACGTTTCAAAACATCTCTGGCCGCTTCATCTACATCGGAATCCAGCAGCCCATTTTCCGCATGATATCGAAGCATTTCAAACCATCCGTTCACGGTAAACACATATTCATTCTTTGCCTGCTCGATCGCTGCACGAAACTGATTCAATTTCCCTTTTTTAAGTAATTCCATACAGGAAGCAATCTCTATCAATGGTACTTTTGAGACCGACGGATTCGGCTTATCGAAACGAAACGTCTTAAGCCATCCTATTATGGATCTGGACAGGCTCTTTTTCTGCTCTTCCGTGATCAAGTGGGTCTGTATTCTCATCTGCTGGCAGATTTCTTCTGTCACTATCGCACATTGATACGTATAAGCATTTTTTGTTCCAAAGGCGGATGTAGGCTGCAAAAGCACATACGCACAAATGTCATCCCAACCGACCGCAAAAACTTCGGCCGCTGTCCCCATAAACTGGTTTGTCATTTTTGCGATTTTAACTCCCACTATCCCGGCAACACCGCTTCTGGCATTGGAATGATGACACCAACTGTCTCCATGAATCATGGATGCCTGTTTTATTCCCGGAAAAATACAGATTGGAAGTTTGTCCAGTTCTTTTTCTCCATAACCGATGGGCCGAATCACAAAATCCCTGTCTTCCTCTGTATCCGCCACTTCAAACCCATCTGGAACCGAAACAGCCCAACCATCACCAGAAACCTTTTTCCCCTCATTAAACGTCCAACAATATAAATCGTATCCGGTATCTCCAATCGCAGAAGGATACAGATCGACTCCTTCCTTTGCCGCTGCATCCTCCACCTCCTTAATCAGATCATCCAACTGTGATAAAATGTTTTCCCTTTGTTTCTCTTCTTCATCAGACACTGATGATTCCTGATCGGTCTCTCCGGATAAACCAGACAACAGCTTTCTCATAAATTCAAGATCACTCTCTTCCCCGTCCACGCTCTCGTCATATTCGCCTTCGTGGCCGACGAATTCCAGTGTATTCCAGTTAAAATAGCCTTCCTCCGCTTCTCTCTTTCTGTTGATTTCTTCTTCTCGATTACGTTTCGCCTCCTCATACGCCTCTCTCTTGTCGGGATCCATTTCTATGCGCACGTCGAGCAAAGCAACTCTGTTCCTGCTATTTTTCATCCTTCTCTTCGAAAGCGGTTCGACGCTTTCAACAATTGCCATACAATATTCAATATTGTCAAATAAACTTTCAGCAGGATAACGTAGATATCCCAGAGTCAGACCAGCACCAGAAAATACTTCGATCTCCATTCTCCCATTTCCATGATTCCTACATTTTACAGTCAGCCGCTCCCCCCGTTTAATGGTTTCGATATTCCTATTTCTATTTTGCTCTTGAATATGGCCAACTTCATAAACCCGATTGACCGCATTCCTAAAATCGAATTCTGCACATTCCGCCGCATATTTGTCGTCAGACATGTAAATATCCGGATTATATTCTATCTTGCGCTGCTTGACGCACCTTCCATCCACATACTGGTCAAACTGGTCAAATTCCGACTCTTCCGACCAATAATGAACCTGAATCTCACAGTGGAACGCTCCGGATTTCGCCTTTAAGGAATATCCCCAAAGCCCGTTTCCCTTTTTATAGATCTCGTCTTCTCTCCAGGCCGTCAAATCCATCTCGCCCAAATCCCAAGTGTCCGATACGCCATAATTTACGGACCAGTTACAGGTTCCCACAAAACGTATCTCATAAGAATCTTCCGTCCCACACTGGAATTTCACCTCGCTGCCCTCATGGCAGGGCATGGAGGCATAAATCATAATCACTGCCTTTTTGCTTCCCTTCGCTCGGATTTCAAAATTACAGAAATTCGCCATCTAAACTCCTCCCAAATCCATCTCAACCAAATCCCCCTGGCCCCTAAGCCACATGTCCACTCCGCTCCCATACACCTCCGCCAAAATCTCAAATTCCGCAATGCGATCGATCCGGTAAATCGTAGGAAAGGGACGTTTCGGAACATCCGGCATCTCCTCGCTGACAGAAATATAGGCGCACAAATAAAAATAATATTCTGAAAACATGATCCCCACTGGCTGGATCAATCTCATGACCTTGTCCGGAGCTTTTAACTTCTGATATCGGATTCGCATCAGCCGATGCTCATAGACCGCACTGCTGATATCCCACATGGTGTCTACAAATTTCTTTCCGTGATGCGGTTCCAGATAATGAAACTTTTCATTCCCGATCAAATTTGCCACCTTTTTGTAATTACCGTAGGGAACGCAGCACTGGAGAAGCTTGTCGATGATTGGGTACATCTCTTCTTTTACCAGCGAGCGGCTTTCCAGAAGGATCTTACACACCGTCAAAATTTCACTGTTGCTGAGATTCTCTCTGGAATGATCCACCAGCACATAGCCTCTTTTTTTACGGTCATACGCCAATTCTCTTTCTGATTCCGAGGCATTGGCAAGATAAGTACGGATATCCTCTATATCCCTCTGGATTGACCGTTTATTTACCCCATATCTTGCCGCTTCCTTTTTTTTGACGAGCACTTCGCCGCCAAGTACCCGGTTATACAGGTCGAGCATCCGTTCCACCTTTTTGTCCAAACTCCCCCCTGTCCTTTCCCTTCTCCTGTCCGCTTAACTTTTCACTTTTCTATATTTGCGTCTTATGGCCTCAATCAACTTTTTTATCCTCTATTCTATTCGTGAACATTTCAACCGGAATTTCCTTCTCACTGTATTCTGCATCAATCTCGACTGCAACAACAGCACTCTTTGCATGCTTGTTTCTTTTGGAAACCGGTATCACTTTTTCCACTCTGGCTGTATAGTTCAGATGGTCATTAGCCATCAACGGGGCCATTTACCAGTTATCCAGATCCTCCAAAAGCTCCTCCACGCTCTGCTCTCCTGTGCCGTCGTCCATCTCTTTCAGCTTTAGGAACGCCTTTGCCGTGGTAATGGCATCCGCCAGCGCCCGGTGTGCCCGGGGATTTTTGATCCCCAGCTGTGCCGAAAGCTTCTCCAAAGACACCTGATTGCCACTGAGCCCAAGTCTCTCCTTAAACCGCTCGGCATACCGCATCACGTCAAAATATAGATTCTTAATCATGATCTGGCTGTGCCTTCCCGCCCGTTTCAGGAACCGGCTGTCAAACTGGATGCAATTGAATCCCACCAGAACCTCATTTCCTGCAAATTCCAGAAAATCAGAGAGTACATCCTTCTCCCGGCGTGCATGCTTCACGTCATCCGGGGAAATCCCGGTCAGCCCTTCGATCTCCTCCGTTATCTTTTTCTTAGCCGGCTTAACCAATTCCTGGAACGTAAACTCCGCCGTCTCGTTTACTGTGCCTCCGACCACCTTCACCGCACCGATTTCAATGATCTCATCCCACTTGGGATTGATCCCTGTGGTCTCCAGGTCAAAGGCCACAAATGTGTCAAAGTCCGCATCTCTGGTCTCTGCCGGATCTGGATACAAACCCTTCGGAATGCTTTCCGATCGCTTTTTCTTGGGAGCCGGTATCTGCGCCTCAATTCCGATGGATTCCAGAAAATCCCCATACTTCCTGCGAGCCTCTTCACGCCCCTCCTTCGGATTCGGCAGATAAGCTTTTCCCTCTTTTTCCTTCTCTCTCTGTTTTTGATTCTCCTCTTCCCGCTCCCTCATCCGATCCGTGATATAAGCCTCACCCGCAAACAACCGCCTCGCATTTGCAATCACTGCTTCCGCCCGGTCATAGCGGCGTGTCTTGGTATAGAAATCCGCCATATTCTCGTATGCCTGCCACGGAAGTTTTTCCGACTCGCCCAGCAGCGATGCCACCGTCTCCGCTTTCTCATATTCATAATCCATCAAATACGCTCCCAGGGCAATTCCGTGCAGACGCATGCGTTCCTCTTCCGTCAGACCTGCATGCTCTTTCACTCTCTCATACACCTCGTAAAACCAAGGGCGGCTGCTTTTCATTATATTGGCAGAGCCTCCCACAAAACACATAACCCGCATATATTCGTTTCTCGGCTCCGGCAGTTCCTCGCTGAATACAAATACCAGGTTATGGAAATGATAAGGATTTTCCAGTTCGCCGCTGATCTGTTCCCACAAAGGATTTCCTCCGTCTTCCGGCTTGTATGCGAGAATTTCCCGGCAAAGCGCCTCGATATCCGTTCCAGGTTTACAGGAATCACACAGACAAGAATCGGATTCTTTTCCACATTTCACACAGATGGCCATATACTCCTCCTTTATAAAACCACTGCCTTTTTACACAGATACTTCATATCGCAGAATTTACAGGCATAATCATTCGTGACATCCCCGTCAAAATCCTTCTTCTCAATCTTCCGGATGGTTTCCGACACCTCGTCCACCGTCTGCTCGACCGCATTCCTTGTCCATTCAAAGGAAATGAGCGGATCTTGATCCTGTGCATTTGTATAATACAGATGCATCCGGCCGACCTTTTTTCCGTATTTCTTTTCCACCAGATACGCATAGATCTCCAACTGCTTTCTGTAATGGGCAACCCGCTCCGGATGCCCTTCGATATCCGGCTTCGGCCCCGTTTTATAATCAAGGATTTCCACGGTATCCCCCTGTCCCTCAATCAGGTCGACCACTCCCTGCAGGATAGATTCCGGCAGCACCAGATGAATCTCTTCTTCTGCTTTCCAGACCTTTCCCAGTTCGTTCTTCCGGCAACGGTAATAACAGAGCACCTGCCGCAGTGCATGCTTCCTCTGTTCGTCCGATAAAAAATATCCTGTCTGTTCCCGCATGCTCTGATCATTCATCAAAAACCACTTTTCGATGGACGCTTCCGTCACAAAATCCGGATTTCCTCCGAGAATGCACCTGTTGACGTCCTCCAGAGTTGCATGGACCAGAGAGCCGACCGAAGTATGGAACATCTGGTCCTGCGCAAACCCATATTCCTTATAATATTGATACTGCTTCGGACACCCGTCATATACAGAGACATGTGAGGTAAAAGAATACACCCGCTTGTAACGGAAGGTCTTTACCGCTGAAAACATACAGGTTTCCCTAAACGCTTCGATATCCGGAAGCGCCCGCAGCCAATTGCCGAAATATTTGCCGTCCCTCTTTTTGGCCGCCAAAACCAGCAGATTCTGAGCCCGTGAAAAAGCCGTATAGTACAGGCGCCAGAAATCAAAAAATTTGATATCCGCCAGAGGTTCAAAGGGACTCCTGTGGAAATAACGGCTTTCTGCCAAATATAACAGCGGATCCGGAGCCCTCTTGGGGACATTTACGAGAGATCCCGTCACCACGACCGGAAATTCCAGGCCTTTGGACTGATGGATCGTCATAAAGGATACACAGCCTTTTGGCGCATACTTTGACTCATCTTCGTATTCACCGATCCCGTCTTCACACAGATATTTCAGATATATGTTGAAAAATTCCATAGCCACCGTGTCGTCTTTCGACAGGTGATACCTCTGATGCAGTGAAGAATAGTGGGAGAGCATTCTGGAAAGCTCCAAAAGATTTCTGGCCGCACGCTGGCTGACCACATTCGCTTTCAAATCCACCTGCATGTAAGAGCAAAACGGTTCAAAGGCAATGAGATGATAAAAAATATCCAGCAAGCCGAAGTCCGACTCTTCCTGCAAGTCGCATATTCTCTGCTCCGTCCTTCTCAGATAATCGTTCAGGCCGGCATTGGCCTTTAGAAGATCGCGCGACGCTCCCAGACACCCTATATAATACCGTCTCATTTTATCGGAAATAACATATCCAGATCGGAAGTGATTGTACTTCAGATCGCATAGGTAGCTCCGGAAACACCGAAGCAGACATCCCAAAAGCTGCTTGACCTCTTTCCTCTCAAAAAACAATTCCGATCTCGGCGAATAAACCGGGATCCCGTTTTCTTCCAGATACGTCCCGATCTCCACGGCCTCCTCACTCTTCACAGAGCGGAACAAGAAGGCAATCTGGTTATAATTCGAAACATTCCCCCTCTGCATGAAGTTAGACAGAATCTGTCTCTTTGTAAATCACAACCGTGTTTTCCTTTAGAAACAAAAAGAAAATCCCACAAAATTGTTCTCGTGCCGAAAAGACATTCTTCTTCCTGTATTATAGTTATAATATCATTTATTGCATTTTCGTGCAATTATCTTTTTTAAATCCCAATAAAATATTGCATGGAGGAGCAATATTCTATGAAAAACCAAGAAAGCATTGATCGAATCATACAGGTAAATGACATAGATATTGGGAAAAATATCGCAAAATTACGGAAAGATATGGACATCAAACAGATTGACATGGTCGCAAAACTCCAGAC
>CAJUOF010000217.1 GCA_910587905.1 uncultured Lachnospiraceae bacterium | reverse complement strand
CCTTGGCGTCAAAACAGACCGGAATCCCCTGGACCGCCCCGATATAGTCCACCGTGCTCTTCTGGTCAAAGTAGGCCAGGGTAATGTGGCGGCTCTCCTTGTCGATCTTGACCGGCTTGATGGGCGTGGGAATCTTCTGGATCAGGGCCAGCCCGCCGTCCCGGTATTTCTCATTGGTACGATTGATCAACTCCTCCAGAGTCGAACCTCTAAGTCCCCTGGACCCCCAGGTCGCCATGCCTTCCCCTCCCTTTCGTCTGCCTCAAACGGCCGTTCCCCGCCAGAGACAACATCCCATATTCCAGCCCCGCAGGTAGACAATTTTCAAAGCCCCGCACAGGTAAACGGTCTCAGGGCCGCAGGCGGATTCCCTCCCCCGCAAGGACTCTCCCAAACACCTCCGGCAAAGGAGCCTCCACCGTTTTCCCGGAAAGCCCCGAGAGGGCCCCGGAAAGCTCCGGGAACTCCATCCGCCAGGCGTGCAGAAGCTGAGACGAGACTCCGTACCGCTCCCGGTATCTGCGGTTCACCGTCCCGTCCCCGTACTTCCCGTCCCCGACAACTGGATGGCCCAAGTCCGCCAGGTGAGCCCGAATCTGATGAGTCTTGCCGGTGATCAGCTCCACCTTTAAGAGCGTCGCCTCCGACCCGTGGGCCAGAGACGCAAAAACCGTGCGGATCTCGGACGCCCCCTCCCGGTACTGCCGGGACACCGTCACCTGATTGACGCTCCTGTCCTTGAGAAGCCATCCACAAAGCTGCCCTTCCCGTTCCACCCGTCCCTTCACCAGGCAAAGATAATACTTCCTCACCGACCGTTCCCGGAACAAAAAGGAAAGCTCCCGGAGAGCCGCTTGAGACTTCCCGGCCGTGACAAGGCCGCTGGTATTGCGGTCCAACCGGTTGCAGACAGAGGGCCGGAAGCTGCGCAGGGCCTCCATGGATGTCTGCCCCGACTGGACCAGATAGCCCAGCAGATACTCCACCAGGGAAGGCTCCCCCTCCTCTGCCCGCTGAGAAAGCATCCCGGCCGGCTTGTTGATCAGAAGCACCTCCCCGTCCTCATAGAGAATGTCCAGCTTCGACACGGGAAACTGCTCCTTTGCCGCCGTCTCTCGCCGAAACCCCTCAATGGTTTCCTCCGAGAGAAAGAGCTGGATCCGGTCCCCCTTCTCCAGCCGCTCACTGCCGTCGCATTTTTTCCGGTTACAGGTGATGTTTTTCTTCCGCAGCATCTTATAAAAAAAGCTTTTGGGCGCCTTCGCCATGTACTTCTGCAGATACTTGTCCAACCGCTGCCCGGCGCCCTCAGCCCCGACCAAAATTTCCCTCATGAACCCTTCTCCAACCTCCACGATTCACATCGAATACACCAGCAAGTCCGTCCGCTTCTTCTCGAGCTCCGCCCTCTCCTCCTCCGAGGCCGGGGGCCGGATGCCCCCGACCCGCTTGAGAAAGGCCTCATAGTCCGTGAAAATCTGGATCCTGGAATAGATTCCCACGCTCTTCAACAGACCGTTCACGTCCCGCTCCGTCTCCTTCACGTCCAGCTTCTTTGAGGTCGTGTAGGCGGCGATCCCCGTCCCATGGAGGACGGAGACCTGGACGGGCACCAGCTTGTCGTTAGCCGTGAGAATCATGTCACAGGCCGTCACCTGCCCCCCGCTCACGGCCGCAAACCGTTCATATTCCCGCCTCCCGAGGGGCAGGCCCTTGCTCCTGGCAATGATGTTCACCAGGAACATGGCGGCCGGGATCATCGGGAACACCGCCCCGATGGTCCAGATATTGGTCCGCTTACCGGTGGCCAGGTATCCCGCAAGCACCGCCCCCAGGGACAACACCAGGCAGATCCCGCAAAAAAGACACTGCCTGAGAAGCTTTTTCTTTCCGTAACCGTAAATTCCTTTTTCCATCGCCGTTCCTATCTCTCCCATTTGTCGCAGAGCATGTGAATCTGATCGGCCATCCTCGCCAGATCCTTGTTGGCCCCGCCCTCGCTCCGGCGGATGATGGCCAAAAGGCGCTCCCCGGCCGCCAGCAGGCGCTCGAACACCTGGCTGGCCTTCCTCGCCGCCGCCTTCTCCTTGCGGACCAGCACCGGCGCACCCTCCTTGACCCACATGTCCGCCTTCATGTCATAGACAGAGCCGCTGAAAGGCGCCGCCGTCTCAAAACTGTGCTCCTTCCGAAGACATTCCGCAAACTCGTCACACACGTTGTCCTCGCCGTGGACCACGAACACCTTGAGAGGCTTGGGCCAGAAGGCGTTGATCCAGGCCAGAAGGCCGAACTTGTCCGCATGGCCGCTGATCCCGTCCAGCTTCTTGATCTCCGCCCGCACCTCGATGGTCTCGCCGAAGAGCCGCACCGACTTCGCCCCCTCCATCAGAGACCGCCCCAGGGTCCCCTTGGACTGATAGCCCACGAAGAGCACCGTGGACTCCGGCCGCCAGAGGTTGTGCTTCAGATGATGGCGGATCCGGCCCGCCTCGCACATGCCGGAGGCCGAGAGGATCACCTTCGGCTCCTCGTCAAAATTAATCATCTTGGAATCGTCGCTGGTGATGGACAGGGTCAGCCCGTCGAACTTGATCGGGTCGATGCCCCGGTTCAAAAGCTCCATGGCCTCCTCGCCGAAACAATTGTACTTGTACTTGTTGAAGATGTTGGTCGCCTCCACGGCCAGGGGGCTGTCCACGAAAACCTTGAAGTTGCCATGGCCCTTCACCAGGCCGTCCTCCTTGATCTTCCGCAGGTAAAACAAAAGCTCCTGGGTCCTGCCCACGGCGAAGGCAGGGATCACCACGTTGCCGCCCCGGTCAAAGGTCCGCTGGATCACCGCCGAGAGCTCCTTCACGTAGTCCACCGGCACCTCGCTGTGGAACCGGTTCCCGTAAGTGGATTCCATGACCACGTAATCCGCCATTTCCAGATACTTGGGCCGCTTGATGAGGGGCTGGAACCGGCATCCCACGTCCCCGGAGAACACCAGCTTCCTGGTCTCCCCCTCCTCCGTCATCCAGATCTCGATGCTGGCGGAGCCTAAAAGGTGGCCCACGTCCGTAAACCGCAGCCGGATCCCCTCGCAGACGGAGACCTCCTCGTCATACTCACAGGGGACCAGATGCTTGAGAAGCCCCTCCGCATCCTCCATGGTGTAGAGAGGCACGTACTCCGGACCGCCGGACCGCTTCGCCTTCCGGTTCCTCCACTCCGCCTCAAACTCCTGGATGTGCGCACTGTCACGGAGCATGATCTGGCAAAGGTCGCAGCTCGGCCTGGTGGCGTAGACCTCCCCCCGGAAGCCCTGGGCGTAGAGAAGGGGCAGAAGCCCGGAATGGTCGATGTGGGCATGGGTCAGGAACACGGCGTCGATCATGGACGCCTGAACGGGAATCTCCTGATTCTCGTAAATGTCCTCCCCCTGTTCCATGCCGCAGTCAATGAGAAAGTTCTTTCCCGCCGCCCTCACCATGTGGCAGCTTCCCGTCACCTCGTGGTCCGCACCCAAAAAAATCAGTTCCATAAATACCCTCCTTGCATTTTTTCTTATGCCGATTCCTTATGGTTACTTTTTTCTTTCCTTCTCCTTCTCTCCACCGGCCCTTTCCCTCCCAGCCCCGCTCCGTCTGCCCTGCCGCCTTCTTCGGGGGAGCGCCCTTTGGCCGCTCCGGGCGGAGCAGGCATTTCGGCCCAAAGCCGATCAGATCCCTCCGCCCCGCAAGGGTAAGCGCCTCCTCCACCAGCTTTCGGTTCCTCGGAAGCTTATACTGGATCAACGCCCTCTGCATGGCCTTCTCATGGGGATTTTTCGGCACGTAGACCGGCTCCATGGTCCTCGGATCCAGGCCGGTGTGGTACATGCAGGTGGAGAGGGTCGAGGGCGTCGGGTAAAAATCCTGCACCTGCTCCGGCATATGCCCCGTATCCCGCAGATACTCCGCCAGGAGCACCGCATCCTTCATGGTACACCCGGGATGGGAGGACATGAGATAGGGGACCAGATATTGCCTCTTCCCAAGCCGCTCGTTCATCCTCCCGTAGGCATCCGCAAAAGCCAGATACACCCCCGCCTCCGGCTTCCCCATCCGCCTTAAAACCTCCGGAGCAACATGCTCCGGCGCCACCTTGAGCTGGCCGCTCACATGATGGAGGCAGAGCTCCCGCAAAAACGAGTCGTCCCGGTCCGCCATGACATAGTCAAAACGGATGCCCGACCGGATAAACACCCGCTTCACCCCCGGGACGGCCCGGAGCCTTCGGAGAAGGGCCACGTAATCCCTGTGGCTCACCTTCAAGTTCGGGCAGGGAGACGGAAACAGACATTGCCGGTCCGGGCAGGCCCCCGACTGTTCCTGCTTCTCACAAGCCGGCCCCCTGAAATCCGCCGTGGGCCCGCCCACGTCGTGGATATACCCCTTGAAATCCGGAAGCGTGGTCAGAAGCCTGGCCT
>CAJUOF010000216.1 GCA_910587905.1 uncultured Lachnospiraceae bacterium | reverse complement strand
TACACGACGCTCTTCCGATCTCGTAATATTCATTGAGAGAACGCGTCTCAGCGCCCTCGTTGACAAGCAAAAGTTCCACTCGCCGGTTCTTCGCCCGTCCCTCCGAGGTATCGTTGGAGGCCACCGGCCGGTACTGGCCGTAACTGGTTCCCACCAGCTTCTCCGGCTCGATCACTCCCCGCTCCTGGATAAAGGTCGTCACCTCAGCCGCGCGCATGGCGGAAAGCGTTCTGTCCTCCCTGGCCTCATTCGGTTCATTCGCCTCTTCCTGAGCCGTATGGGCCATGATATTGATCTGACTAATCTGGTCAGACAGGGGATTGATCACGTCACAAAACACTCCCAGCACCTCTTTGCCCGGCTCAGTCAGCTTAAAACTGTTCCCGCCAAAAAAGGTCTTATCCTGAAACGCAATATACGTATAGCCGTCGCCACCGGAGATCGTCACTCCCTCAACACCCTTTTCGTTGAACGCTTTCTCCAACTGCTCATATAACTGCTCGATCGCCAGGGCCTCAATCTCCTCCAGCTCTTCCGGAGTGATATCCTCCGGGTCCATTTTGATCTCACCGCTGACGCCGTCCTCGCCGTCCGGCTGGTTAATCCCGATGGACTCTTCGGATGCCGTGGGATAAATGCTTCGGATAAAGATCTTTAATTTATCCTGGTCTATCGTAGACATCGAATACAACATGACGAAAAAGCATAACAGCAGCGTCACCATGTCGCCGTAGGTGTCCATCCAGCTGCCGCAGTCCTCGCCGCCTCCTCGCTTTTTCATTCTTTTCCTCCCTCAGAAGGCGCTGCATTGCCCGCTTTCGCCAGAAGCTTCTTCCGCGAACTCTGCTTCACAGCAGACAACAGCCGCTCTCTCAAAGACTGGGGGTTTTCACCTGCCATGATGGCAAGCACACCCTCAACGATCGTCGCGCAGTAAAGTTCTTCCTCATCCTGCCTGATCCTTAGTTTCTTCGCGATCGGCTGGAAAAATACATTGGCAAGAGCACTTCCATAGAAAGTGGTAATCAGGGCTACGGACATATCCTGACCCAGGGTGGACGCACCGCCGCCGTCGTCAAAATTCATGCCCTTTAACATGTTGATCAGACCGATCAGCGTACCGATCATGCCGAAAGCCGGCGCATAACTGGAGCCTTTTTCATAGAAACCGGCCGCCTGGTCATGTCGGAGCATCATCGTCTCCATCTCCTTTTCCAGGGCATCCCTCACCTTATCCGGGTCACTGGCATCCACGATCATCAAAACACTCCGCTTCATAAACGGATTCTTGATCTCCTCCGCCTTTTCCTCCAACGCCAGAAGGCCGCTCTGTCTGGCAATCATCGCCATATCCACCAACTGGTCCACCAGCTTCGGGATATTGTACTTTCCGCCCTTGAAAATAATTCCGATATGCTTAGGAATTGCTGCCAAGGAGGACAGCGGATAACTGGCGATCAGAGCCGCAAAGGTTCCGCCGATAACAATAACGATACTAAGTACGTCAAAAAAGTTTCCCAGCTTCGCCATATTTGCAAACTGTTCGCTGATACCCATGACAGTCAGTATAACAGCCAGTACAAGTCCCAATAACCATGAAGGATCCATGTTTCACTCCACCTCCGTATTTTTCACTTCTTAAATTTATTTATCGTTCCCTCAGAAGTTTTCTCTCTTCCGGGGCAACACAACTATGTAAAAACGCCACTATCTGTTCCTGAATGGACTCCACCGAATCCTTCACCAGATAATACTGCTTATTGTTCAGCATAATTTTTGTCTCAGGAATCTGTTCGATGCACAAAATCTGAAAATAGTTCAAAAACCAAGTCGTACCGTCTAGCCCAATAACTTTAATCATACACCTTTCTCCCCGAAATGTCTATAGGGCTTCCCCACATCAAAGCGATTTTCGCCCGAGATGGGGAAGCCATGATCTTAGTGATTAACGTTTCATATTTACAAGCTCTTCCAGAATCTGGTCGCTGACCGTGATCATCTTCGTGTTGGCCTGGAAGCCTCTCTGAGTGGTAATCAGCTCGGAAAATTCCTTTGCCATGTCCACGTTGGAAGCCTCCACGTAGCCGGTGATGAGCCCGCCAATCCCATTATCTCCAGGGCCTTTCGCCTGGCAGACACCGGAGTTATCCGTATTGGATGCCGTATAGTAGCTGCCGCCGGACTTGGTAAGACCTTCCTGGTTCTGGAACGTGACCACGGCCACCTGACCGATCACTGCCTCTACAATTTCTGTCTCGCCGGTAGTGCTGCCGGCAACCGGCACCTCAATGCCGACCGTGATCTTGCCCTGGCTGTCGATCTTGACACTTTTTGCCAGCGCCGCGCTGTCAATCGTATCATCAATCGTACCGTTTTTCTGGCAGACACGAATGGGCTGCAGGTTGGTCTGCGGAATCGTGGGATTGCCGATTGCGCTGCCTGTCGGACGGAATCCGTATACGAAGTTGTTGCTGTTGCTGTCCACCAGGTAGCCCTGGCTGTCGATCTTGAACTGACCCACACGGGTATACTGGAAATCAGCCCCCTTGATCGCCGTGGTATCTGCGGCCGGAGTTCCTCCCACAGTGATATTGCTGGTTCCGCTTGCCATGGTCATAAAAAACCCTTCGCCGTCGATGGTGGCCGTAAGACCGCCCATCTGAGTCGGCGTGCTGGCCCCCATATCCACCCAGATCGATCCCATCATGGTACCATAACCGTACTGAGCGGCATTGACACCGCCGGAACCGCCTGCTCCGCCGCCTGCGGTGGAGTTGGTGGATGTCTGATACATGGCTTCCTTGAACAGATAGCTCTGAGACTTGTAGCCTGCCGTGTTGACATTGGCAAGGTTGTGACCGATTACGTCCAGTTTATTCTGATGCGCACGCAGTCCTGCGACCGCGGAATCCATTGCTCTTAACATTCTTTTCTTTCTTCCTTTCTGCTGTCACTCCGAAGCATGCTTCTGACGCTCCGGACGGGCATCCTTTCGGTCCTGCCTTTACATGATAACAGCACTGTCGATATTTGTAAAGATTCTGTCCTTCATATCGTCGGCCGACATGGTGGTAACCACCACATTGTTGGGAACATTCACGATAAATACGCCCTGGCGGCCAATCACGGCCACGTCCTTCGCGCCCTTCTCTCTTGCCCCCCTCACAGCCTGTTCCAGATCGCCCAAAAGCTCGTTGTCCATGGCGATCCCACGCTCCCCCATGCGTTTTGCCGCATGCTTGGAGAAATTCAGCCCCTGGTTTTCCAGTGACCTGGCCCGCAGCATTTCACCGAAAGCAGATCCGCTTACGGAAGGCTGGCCTGCCGCCGCCTCCGAAACTGCGCTCCCTGCGCTCGTTCCGTACTGGAGCTTCCGTATCTCGTTTATGCTCATAGGTCCGACTCCATTTCTTAGCTTACACTGCCCGTCTCTCCGCTTCCGGCATCTCCGCTTCCGGTGTTTCCGCCGTTGATCTCCTCACCGCTGGAACTTCCGTCGCCCACCGCCCCGGTGACATCGCCGATTCCCAAAAGATGGCTGAGGGGATGATCCGTATTGTCACCCTTGATGCGGAAGGTCGGAGAACTTCCCGTCAGATTCACGGACTCGATGATTCCCACTTTACTTCCCGTTAACGTCTCCATTCCGTAAGCACCTGTCTCCGTGATGGCTACAGTTACTTCCTTGCCCACCATTCCCGCCACATAAGTGGTGGTGCTCATGGCACTGGTGGCCGTCATAGTCTCCGTCATACTGGAGAGGGCCTGCACCATGGCCATCTGGGTCATCTGATTCATCATCTCACTGTTGTCCATCGGATTTGTCAAATCCTGGTTCTGGAGCTGTGTGGCCAAGATCGGAAGAGCACACGTC
>CAJUOF010000215.1 GCA_910587905.1 uncultured Lachnospiraceae bacterium | reverse complement strand
GAAGAGCGTGCAGGAGATCATGGAGTCCAATATCATTACCATCAACACCCACGACGACCAGGAGACGGCGGCCAAGCTGGTCCGCAAGTACGGACTCATTGCCCTGCCCGTGGTGGACCGGGAGGGCTGCATGGTCGGGATCGTGACTGTGGACGACGCCATGGAGGTCATGCAGGACGAGGTGACGGAGGATATCGCCCTCATGGCGGCGGTGGCCCCCAGCGAGGATTCTTATTTCAGCACTTCCGTTTTCCGCCATGCCGGAAACCGGATCCCCTGGCTGTTGATTTTGATGCTCTCGGCGACTTTGACGGGAATGATCATCACGAAATACGAGGTGGCCTTCGAAGCGATCCCCGTGCTGGTTTCTTTTATTCCCATGCTGATGGACACCAGCGGAAACTGCGGCTCCCAGAGCTCGGCCCTGATCATTCGGGGCATGGCCATCGACGACATCCGTTTGAAGGATGCGCTGCGGGTCATCTGGAAGGAGATCCGGGTGGCGGCGCTGGTGAGCAGTACGCTGGCGGTGGTCAACGGCGTTCGGATCTATATCATGTACCAGCAGAACCTGAAGCTGGCGGTTCTGATCGGGATGACCCTGATCTGCACGGTGACCCTGGCGGAGCTCATCGGCTGCAGCCTGCCCATGCTGGCGAAGCGGTGCAAGCTGGACCCGGCCCTGATGGCGGCCCCCCTGATCACCACTTTCGTGGACGCAGCGGCCATCACCATCTATTTTTCCATCGCCACGGCGCTGTTTCACCTGTAGGGCGAGGGAAGGGGAGTTTATGATATTGTATCATGGGAGTAATGTGGAAGTCCGTTCACCTCAGATTATTGTGTCGAATCGTGCGTTGGATTTTGGCGCAGGGGGGGGACTCTAAGATGGACGGACTGCGTTTGTTTTTAAATTCCGAAACTCATGAAATGCTTGCAGATAACGAATTGAGAATGTGGCACTATATATTGTTTGATCTGTGGGAAAATGAAATAGTGACAGGCGACCCTCGCAACTCGTTGTATCTGAGGGGGGGGGACGAAATTGGATAAGGAGTTTGAGCTTTTTGCGTATCTGCTGGAAAACTATGCTGATTATAGGGATACAAGTGCTGGATGAGAAAAATTTAACGGATTTTGTGTATAGCATGTACGAGATGTATCACTCAGAGGCCATAGAAAATGCATTTTCAGACCTTGACAGTCTGATAAATACAGGAAGAACTGCGTGGTAAACGATAGGCCGCCCCAGGACAGAGCATGACATTTTCGGAGAGAGGGCCGTCGGGGCATCCATTCCGAAGCAGACGATAGGAAGATTTTGCGGATTTTGTGAGCATAGCGCAGGCAATTTCAGCCGACCCGGTTTGATGGAGGTGAAATTGCCTGCCATAGGCGGCGCAGCAAAATCCGCAAAATCGACGTGTCTGCGAGGAACGGATGCCCCGACGGCCCGGACCCGAAACAAAGAGGAGTACTAATATGAACGATCAAAGCGAATTTAAAACCGCCCTCGGCGACCTTCTGCTCCTTGCGAAGGCTTCCGGCCTCAAGGTGACGGAGCCCCAGATCCGGGAATGTTTTCCGGGATGGGAGCTCACCACGGAGCAGTGGAGGTTGATCTACAGCTATCTGGAGCTGAATCAGATCACGGTGGAGGGCCACGAGAGCCATCCGGAGAGCCTTTCCTACTTGAGAGGCGGCGACGGGGGAGAAGAAGAGAGAGGCGGGGCTTCCGGCAAAAGGAGCAAAGCGGGGGCTTCTTCCGAAAAACGTCTGACCGGGGAGGACACCAAATGCTACCGGATGTATCTGGAGGAGATCAGGGCCATTGAGGAGATTTCCGAGTGGGAGCTGCCGGGGCTTCTCACGGCCGTGAAACTGGGAAACCGGGCCGCCAGGAATCGTCTGGCGGAGGGACATCTGGGGCGTGTGGTGGAGCTTGCGAAGGAATACGCCGGAAAGGGCGTCCACATGGCGGACCTGGTTCAGGAGGGGAATATGGCCCTTCTCATGGCCATGGAGGATTTCGAGGGCGGGGATTTCGGCGTCTACATCACCAGGGAGATCTGTTCCGCCATGGATGCGGCCCTGGCCGAGCAGACGGGAGAGCGGGATACGGGAAGCTATCTGGCGGCCCAGGCCAACGCCATCATGGAGGCCACGGAGGAGCTGGTGAAGGAGCTCGGACGGGAGGCGACCCTCTCCGAGGTGGCTCAGAGGATGAACCTGAGCGAGGATATGACGAGGGACATCATGAAGATTTCCATGGACGCCCTGGCGGTGGTGGAGGCCCACGGATCCGGGGAGAAATTCGGAAGAGAGTAGCAGCGCAGTTTCGGAAAGGAAGTGTCATTATGCAGGCATTACGGCCGCAGCCGCAAACAATCACTTTAAAGGAATATGAAGCTCTTCCGGAAGATGTCAGGGCAGAGGTTTTTGACGGACAGATTTATTACATGGCCAGTCCCTCCCAGGAGCACCAGACAATCTCCATGGAGCTTTCGACGATGCTCAACATTTATCTCAAAAGCAAAAAGGGGCCATGCCGGGTGTTCCATGCCCCGTTTGACGTAAAATTGAATGACGCCCCTCTCACCATTGTCCAGCCCGATCTTTTGATCGTATGTGATCAGGACAAGCTGGACGGGAAGCGGTGCAATGGTGCGCCTGATTTCATTATTGAAATAGTTTCCCCCGGTAATCCCTCGGACGATTATATCCGCAAGCCGTATTACTATAAGACTGCAGGCGTCCGGGAATATTGGATCGTGGATCCCCGCCGAAAAACAGTGACGGTCAATTATTTTGAGGGGGACGAGTTGAACGTCCAGTATTCCTTTGAGTCCACGGTCAAGGTCAACATTTACGATGACTTGTACATTGATTTTTCCGATATTGCCGATCAGCTCTAGCCGAAAAGAAAATGGCTGTCGGGAATTCTATTATAAAGTTTGTGGAAAGGAGTCCAGAGACTTTGGAAGAGGAAATCATCTTATATCATGGCAGCAGACGACGGGTGGAATTCCCTGAGATCCGCACCGCGCGCTTTCATAAGGATTTTTATTTCGGCTTTTACTGTACGCTGTTTCAGGAACAGGCGAAACGGTGGGCAATTCGTTTTGGCGGTGTCGGTATGATGAACGAGTATGTTTATACGCCGGACCCGTCACTTCGCATGTTAAAGTTTTCGGAGATGACAGAAGAATGGCTGGATTTTATTGTCTCGTGCAGACTGGGCAACCCGCATGATTATGATATTGTGGAAGGCCCCATGGCAAATGACACCATATTCAATTATGTGCAGAACTTTGCCGATGGAAAGATATCCAGGGAAGCCTTCTGGGCGTTGGCCAAATTTAAGAAACCGACGCACCAGATCAGTTTCCATACGGTGAGGGCCCTGGCGGCCTTGCAGTTTCGGAAAGGATACGAGGTGAGCGATGAAGAATGACAACGATCTGTTTTTTACGTGCAGCCTGATTGAATTGATCGGGAGACGGCAGAAGCGAAAACGGTCGGAGGTGGTTTCGGCCTTGGGGGAAAAAACTCTGCGGCGCATTTACCGGTATGCGGATGTCTTTCACTGTGAGCCTATCGCAAAAACGGCGGATGAATTCATTACCTCCTGCAGCATCGCTCAGGGAGAGTTTGACAATGTGGCACGCTGCAAATATGAGGCCCCGGATTACTGGACCATCGGCGAGGTCTATGAGAGACTGATCGAGGACGTCTGCGGGGACGACGTGGTTCGGACGCTGACGGAGGTGTATTCCTCGTGGATCGACGATGCGATCTCCAATTATAATTCGGATTTTTTTTATCAGCCGAGAGATTACATCAGAGAGTGTTACCTGGAAGGGGAGGTCCTGGTTTAGGGGCCTCCCCATAATAATGTGGGTCAAAGTCCTGCTCGGAACATCACGTGGGCCCGAAAACAGGTTTCGTCCTGCTCGAACCGACAGTAGCCGCCGTTCTTCTCGGCGATGCGGCGGACCGAGGAAAGGCCGATGCCGGGGCCCTCCCGCTTGGAGGAGAGGAAGGTTCCGCTTTGTTCCCGGACGGGCCGGAGGAGGGTGTTTTCCACCGTCAATAAAAGAATCGTTTCCCCGTGGGTCCTGGCGGAGACGGAGACGGAGGGGGCCGGCCCGGAGATTTCGGAGGAAGAGATTTCCGGCCGGCGGCCGGCCTCCAGAGCGTTTTCCAGCAGGTTGGAAAGGACGACGCAGAAATCGGTTTCCGGGACGGGAAGGCGCTCCGGCAGTTCCAGACGGAAATTCCAGGCAATGCCCTGCTGTTCATACTGGGCCGCATAGTAGCCGGCGGTCCCGTCCACGGTCGGGTTGGCGCAGAGTACCAGCTCCGTTTTCGGAAGGCGGCGTTCGGCCTCGCTCAGATAACTGCGCAGGCTCTCCCAGTCTTCTTTTGCGGCCAGGGCGGAGAGGGCGTGGAAATGGTGGCGCAGATCGTGGCGGGCCTGTCTGGTCTCGATGATTGCGTCCTGCAGGGATTCGTAGCGGGATTGGATCATGTGGAGAAGGTGATTTTCGTTCTGCAGCCGGATCGTGGCGGCGTAATTTCCGGCAATGTGGTAAAACAGGAGATAGGACAGCAGAAGGAGCCCGAGGAGGGAGGACGTGATGACGAAATAGATGGTGGCGATCCACCCGGAGGAAAGGCGGCTTAGATCCTGGGCGGTCAGAAACAGGTTAAGGCAGATGAAGGCGGAGGGAAGAGGCCAGAACACGTACCAAGTCCGCGCCATTTCGTCTTCCAGGAGAAGCCTGCGGGCCTGGCGGGTGGAGGGATGCCAGAAGATGGCCGTGACGGCAAGGCCGAGCAGGTTGTGGGCGATGCCGGCTTTCGGGTTCAGATAGAGCGGGCTCACAGCGCCGATGTATGCGTCGATCCCGACTGCCAGGGCGTTTAAGCAGGAAAAGACTGCGCACACGGCCAGGAGCACGCTGACGGCTTTCCAGGGAGAGAGGGTGAGCAGCCGGAGGTAAAAAAAGATTCCGAGTATCAGTTCGGGGATCGTCAGTAAGTTGGTGGGAAGCTTAAAGGAATAGCAGAACAGTCCGCCCAGAAGGCAGTAAAGGGCCAGGGAGGGGAACAGGATCAGGAAAAACTTTTTTTTGTCGACGCGGAGCCAGTCCTGCACGGGCAGAAAAAGAGCGAGGACCGTGGGAAGCAGGACTGCCATCTCCAGGATGGGTAGAAAAACCTCATTCATCTCAGGGCCTCCTTTCGGAACAGGTATTCGCCGAAAGCAGCTCGGGCCGCACCGGCAAGGGAACGGCTCACGGGAACTCTGGTCCCGTCGGACAGCCGGAAATCCGTCCCGTCAAAATCGTCGGCGTGGGACAGGTTGACCAGGACGCCACGCCCGCAGACAAAGAAGCGGGGATCGCCGGCAAAGAGCCGGATGAATTCCGAAAAATTCATGCGGACGGAGAGTTCCCTGCCCCTTTCTGTGTGGATCAGAATCTTGTGCTGGAAATGCTCCGCCCAGAGGATCTGCCCGGGCCGCAGACGGAGCTCCTGGCGGCCGGACCGGATCAGGATGGCGGTCTCCGGCGCAAAATATCCGCCCAGCTCTTCAAAAAGCTGTTCCAGATCCCGGAGGGAGCAGGGCTTCACCAGGTACTGAAAGGCCCGAACCTGGTAACCCTCCAGGGCATGGTCTTTCGAGACGGTCATAAACACCAGCAGGCATTTCCGGTCAAAGGAGCGGAGCCTCCTGGCGGTCTCCACACCGTCCAAGCCCTTCATATAGATGTCCAGAAAAACCAGGTCAAAGGGGGATTCTTTGGCGGCGGTCAGAAAATCCTGCCCGTTTTCATATTCCAAAATCTGCCCTTCCGGTCCGCAGGCTTTAAGGACCAAACGGATCCATTCCCCAAGTTTTTGGCGTTCCGCCGCTTCGTCGTCCACAAGAGCGATCCGCATAGTCTCCCTCCGTTCTTTCTCAAGGTATCGGATTTATCGTACCACGTTTTCCGGTAGCCTGCGCACTGTTCGGGTCAAAAAAGGACAGTCCGGGCCATTTTGCTGCGGGAAGCCGTCAGCGGCCCAGATCCTTTACCCGGTAGAAGAGCCAGACGCAGCCGATTCCCGACAGGCCGAGGAAGGGGATGGAGTAGATCAGCCGCTGGCCGGTGGGATCGCCCAGGAAAAAGAAGGAGGTCACGTTGGCCGCCCAGTGAAACAGGAGCACGCCGGTCAGATTCCGGCAGGCTTCGGCGGTGTGGGCCAGCAGGAGCCCCATGCAGAAGCCGTAGAGGGTCTGGGGGGCATTGCCGTGGAAGACGCCGAAGAGGGCCGCCGTCAGGACGCCGGTGAAGGCCGGACCGTAAAACCGGCGAAGGCCGAAGTAGCCCAGGCCACGGAAGACCAGCTCTTCGGCCGTGGGAAGGAGCAGGCAGACGACCAGGAAATGGAGCGGCGCATTTACCTCCCCCCCTGCGGCCCCGATGGTCCCGGCGGAGGGGAAAAGCTCCGGCAGTCTGGAGAGGGCCAGCAGGAGGTTGAAGAACACGGCTCCAAAAGAGCCGAAGGCGGCTGCGCAGAGATATCCGGAGGCCGCAGAGGGATGGTCCCGCCGTTTGGGGCGTCCCGTTTCCGGGTTTCGGGGGGATACGGACAGAAGGGGATCCCTTCGAAAGCGGCGGTAGAGGGGACCCAGGACGCCGACGGTGACCAGTGCGGCGGCACCGGAATATACAATAGGAAGGTTTGCTTCCAGAAACCGGGCGGCTCCCGCCCCCTCATCCATGGAGGAAAGGAGCACCTGAAAGACGGCGGCCGTCAGATAGGCCGTCAGGACATAAAAGAGCAGGGGCAAAACCAGAAAACAGAGCAGCGCCAGGATTTTTTGCAGGATGATTCTCGCCGGGCTTGAATTCTTTGGGTTCATGGGAGGCCTCCGGATTGGTGTTGGTTAATAGCGTACCATTTTTGGAGCGGGAATTCAAGGATTTTGTTTTTTTGAGCCTGGCCATAAAAATACTCCTTTTCGGTCAGAATGGTCATATCCGGATTCTTACCGAAAAGAAGTACTTTTTCAAAGACACAAATTCGTTTACATTACCGGGCCTGATCGTACATGGTTGCGTTCAGGCCAGCTTCCGAAGCTGCTCGGAGTGCTCTCCCACCACTTTTTTCAGTATCTCGATGTCAAAAAGGGCGGTCTCGATCTTGCCGGCATAGGTCCAGTAACGGTGGTATGTACTGGTGTAGCAGCTTTCGATGGTGTTGAGCCGTGGCAGCAGGACGTTTTCCTGGACCAGGCTGATCTTCAGGACTTGCTCCTGCGTGTGCCCAAGATCCGTCTTGATCTCCTGGATCTGACCCTCCATGTTCTGCATCCGGTCTTCCATGTTCTGCATCCGGTCTTCCATGTTCTGCATCCTGCTCTCCATGGTTTGCATCCTGCTCTCCATGTTCTGCATTCTGCTTTCCATCTTTTGCATGTCGTTTTCGATCTTTTGTACTCTGCCCTCGAGTCTGCGCATGTCCTCCTTGAGCCCCTGCACGTCCTCTTGGAGCTTTTGCACGGCGTCTTCCAGCAATTCTACTCGGATCTTCAGATCCTGTACATCGTCCTTTACAATCCGCAGATCCGTCTTCACTTCCTGCAGATCGTTCTTTAGTGGCTGCAATTCCGTTTTCAGCTTGGTGTCCATCATGTCGGAAATTGCCAACAGCAATTCATGGTCACTCATACTGCAGACCTCCTTTCCCGGTGGGAATGGCATTATTGTAGCATGGGAAATGGGCAAAGTCCATGAACTAATAGGCGGATTTCCCCTAAAATTTTCCACCTAAATTTCATTTCTCCCTTCCGGAAAAATTGACTTTCTATGGAAAATGAAATATGATATGGGGGAAGCGATGTGAAGTTATATGGAGGAGACCTATGAGCGTAAGACGGATCTATGTGGAGAAGAAAAAACCTTTTGCCATTCAGGCGAGGGAGCTTAAGGAAGAGATCGGCAGTTACCTGGGGATCGGGACGGTGCGGGACGTGCGGGTCCTGGTCCGCTATGACGTGGAGAACCTGTCCGACGAGACCTACGGAAAATCGAAGGGGACGATTTTTTCCGAGCCGCCGGTGGACATCCTTTACGAGGGGGATTTTGAACGGAATCCGGAGGACGTGGTCTTCTCCGTGGAATACCTGCCGGGACAGTTTGACCAGCGGGCGGATTCTGCGGAGCAGTGCGTGAAGCTTCTCAATGAGAATGAGGAGCCGGTGATCCGCAGCGCCACCACCTACGTGCTCACGGGGACACTCACGGAGGAGGAGAAGGAGGCGGTCAAGGAGCACTGCATCAATCCCGTGGACAGCAGGGAGGCGGCGGAGGCCGTTCCGGAGACGCTGATCACGAAGTTTGAGGAGCCGGCGGACGTGAAGATTTTGGAGGGTTTCTATCATATGGAAGAGACGCCGCTTAAGGAGCTCTATGACTCCCTGAATCTGGCCATGACCTTTAAGGATTTCCTCCACATCCAGAATTATTTTAAGAACGAGGAGCGCAGGGAGCCGTCCATGACGGAGATCCGGGTGCTGGACACCTACTGGTCGGACCACTGCCGCCACACCACCTTCCAGACGGAGCTCAAGAACGTGGCCTTCGGCGAGGGGGACTACAGGAAACCCATGGAAGCGACCTACAAGAGATACATGGCCGACCGGGCCGAGATCTTTGTCGGGCGGGAGGACAAGTTCGTCTGCCTGATGGATCTGGCGCTCATGGCCATGCGGAAGCTGAAAAAAGAGGGAAAGCTTCAGGACCAGGAGGAGTCCGACGAGATCAACGCCTGCAGCATCGTGGTGCCGGTGGAGATCGACGGTGTTACCGAGGAGTGGCTGGTGAACTTTAAGAACGAGACCCACAACCATCCCACGGAGATCGAGCCCTTCGGCGGCGCCGCCACCTGCCTGGGCGGGGCCATCCGGGATCCTCTTTCCGGACGGACTTACGTGTACCAGGCCATGCGGGTGACCGGTGCGGCGGACCCGACGGTGCCGGTGTCCGAGACCATGAAGGGGAAGCTTCCACAGAAGAAGCTGGTGCGGGGGGCGGCCCACGGCTACAGCTCCTACGGGAACCAGATCGGCCTGGCGACCGGCTATGTAAAGGAGATCTATCATCCGAATTATGCGGCCAAGCGCATGGAGATCGGGGCGGTCGTGGGGGCGGCTCCCAGGCGTGCCGTGGTCCGGGAGACCTCCGATCCCGGCGACGTCATCATCCTTCTGGGGGGCCGCACCGGAAGGGACGGCTGCGGCGGTGCCACCGGCTCCTCCAAGGTCCACACGGAGAAGTCCATCGAGACCTGCGGGGCCGAGGTGCAGAAGGGGAACGCACCCACGGAGCGGAAGCTGCAGAGGCTCTTTCGGCGGGAAGAGGTCAGCCATATCATCAAGAAATGCAACGATTTCGGGGCCGGCGGCGTGTCGGTGGCCATCGGCGAGCTGGCGGACGGCCTGAAAATTGATCTGGACCGGGTGCCCAAGAAATACGCCGGCCTGGATGGCACGGAGATCGCCATCTCCGAGTCCCAGGAGCGGATGGCGGTGGTCGTCGATGCGAAGGACGTGGAGCGGTTCCTGGCCTATGCGAAGGAGGAGAACCTGGAGGCCGTTCCCGTGGCCGAGGTTACGGAGAGCCCCCGCCTTGTGATGTCCTGGAGGGGGAAGGTCATCGTGGACTTAAGCCGGGCTTTCCTGGATACCAACGGCGCCCACCAGGAGGCGGACGTGGCCGTCACGGTGCCGGGCCGGGCGGGCAATCCTTTCGACAAGGAGGAAGTGAAGGACGTCGCCGCAAAGTGGACCGGGACGATGAGTGACCTGAACGTCTGCTCCCAGAAGGGCCTGGTGGAGATGTTTGACGGCTCCATCGGCGCGGGCTCCGTCTACATGCCCTATGGCGGGAGATATCAGATGACGGAAACCCAGTCCATGGTGGCGAAGCTGCCGGTGTTAAAGGGAAAGACCGATACGGTGACCATGATGAGCTATGGCTTCGACCCGTATCTTTCTTCCTGGAGCCCTTACCACGGAGCCATCTATGCGGTGGTCTCTTCCGTGGCGAAGATCGTGGCGGCGGGCGGCGATTACCGGAAGATCCGCTTTACCTTCCAGGAATATTTCCGCAGGATGACCGGGGACCCGAAGCGGTGGGGCGAGCCCTTCTCCGCCCTTCTGGGGGCCTACGATGCCCAGCTGGGCTTCGGCCTGCCCTCCATCGGGGGAAAGGACAGCATGTCCGGTTCCTTCAACGACCTGGACGTGCCGCCGACCCTTGTCTCCTTTGCGGTGGACGTTGCCAGCGATAAGACCGTCATCACACCGGAGCTCAAAAAAGCCGGGAGCAAGCTGGTGCTCTTTACTGTTGACCGGGACGAGTACGACATGCCCGTCTACGGCCAGGCCATGGACCAGTACGGGAAGTTTTTTGAGGATGTCAAGGCCGGAAGGATCATTTCCGCCTATGCCCTGGAGCGGAACGGCATCGCCGAGGCGGTGACGAAGATGGCCTTCGGAAACCGGATGGGCGTGAGGATCGAGCATGACATGGCCCCGGAGGACCTCTTTGCGGCGGGCTGGGGCAATCTGCTGGCGGAGGTCCCGGACGGCAAGGTGTCGGAACTTTCCGGACGTTACCGGGTCATCGGCGAGGTGACGGAGAGTGATTTTGTGGAATACGGTTCCCTGAAGCTTGGCCTTTTGGAGCTGCAGGCGGCCTGGGAGAAACCTCTGGAGAAGGTGTTCCCCACGGTGTCCGGCGTGGCCCAGACGGCGGTGAGGGATGCGGTCTACAGGGCGGACAGCGTGTATGTGTGCCGTCATAAGGTGGCGAAGCCCAGGGTGTTCATCCCGGTGTTCCCGGGAACAAACTGCGAGTACGACAGTGCGAAAGCCTTTGAGGCGGCGGGGGCCGACGTGGTCACGAAGGTCCTCAGGAATATCACGGCGGAGGACATCCGGGATTCGGTGGAGATCTTCGAGAAGGCCATCGGGGAGGCCCAGATCATCATGTTCCCCGGCGGCTTTTCCGCCGGTGATGAGCCGGAGGGATCGGCCAAGTTCTTTGCCACGGCCTTCCGCAACGCCCGCATAACGGAGGCGGTGCGGAAGCTCCTGAATGAGCGGGACGGCCTGATGCTGGGCATCTGCAACGGCTTCCAGGCTCTTATCAAGCTGGGTCTCGTGCCTTACGGCGAGATCCGGGAGCAGAAGGCGGATTCGCCGACTCTCACCTACAACACCATCGGCCGCCATATTTCTAAAATGGTATATACCAAGGTGGTTTCCGACAAGTCGCCCTGGCTTAAGAAGGCGGAGCTGGGGAAGGTCTACTGCACGGCGGCCTCCCACGGGGAAGGGCGGTTCGTGGCAGATGAAGAGTGGCTGGCAAAGCTCTTTGCAAACGGCCAGGTTGCCACCCAGTACGTGGACGAGTTCGGCGTTCCCACCATGAACGAGGCCTGGAATCCCAACGGTTCCTATCAGGCCATCGAGGGCATCACAAGCCCCGACGGGCGCATTTTCGGAAAAATGGCCCACATCGAGCGGCGAGGGGAGTCCGTAGCGGTCAACATCTACGGCGACCAGGATCTCCACGTGTTCGAGTCCGGCGTGGAGTATTTCAAATAAACCACCATATCAGCATTGCAGATACCACCATGAATGAAAGTGGTTTATTTTGATAAAGAGAGGGTTAGAGGGGGATGGCGATGAGAAACGCAAATAGCTTTGGAAAAAAGATGGGAATATTCTGTTTGGCGGTGGTTATGGCGCTGGGGCTTTCGGGCTGCGGGGACAAGGGTCCCCTGGATCCTAAGGATCCCGTGTCACTGACGGTCTGGCACTACTACAACGGCTCCCAGCAGGCGGCCTTTGACGCCCTGGTGGAAGAGTTTAACGATACGGTGGGGCGGGAGAAGGGGATCTATGTGGAAGGATTTTCCCAGGGTTCCGTCTCTGACCTGGAGACTGCGGTGCGGGATTCCGTCGCGGGAAAGGTGGGGGCCGACGCCATGCCGGACATCTTTTCCTCCTATGCGGACACCGCCTACGAGGTGGAGCAGGCCGGCGCCCAGGCCGATCTGTCCGGCTATCTGGACGAGAAGGAGCTGGAGCAGTATGTGGACTCCTACATCGAGGAAGGGCGCATTGCCGCCGACGGGTCGCTCAGGATCTTTCCCACGGCGAAATCCACGGAGATCATGATGATCAACAAGACGGACTGGGATAAATTTGTGGATGCGACGGGGGCTTCCCTGGAGGACCTGGCCACCGTGGAGGGGATCACCGCCACCGCCCAGGCGTATTATGAGTGGACCGACGGGCTGACTCCGGACATTCCGGGAGACGGGAAGGCGTTTTACGGCAGGGACGCCGTGGCCAACTATTTTGTCATCGGCATGCAGCAGCTCGGCGTAGAGATCTTCCAGGTGGAGAACGGAGAAGTGACCGTAAATGTGCCCGAGGAGGAGCTGTACCGGTTGTGGGAAAACTACTATGTCCCCATGGTGAAGGGCTATTTCGGCGCTTACGGCTCCTTCCGCTCCGACGACGTGAAGACCGGGGACATCCTGGCCTACACGGGCTCCACGTCCTCCGCCATGTATTTCCCGGATCAGGTGGAGGCGGACGGCGGCAGCTACGCCATCGACTACATAGTGCGGATGGCTCCCGTATTTGAGGCGGGAGAGCACTGCGCCGTGCAGCAGGGCGCCGGGATGGTGGTCAGCAAGTCGGATGAAAAGCACGAGTATGCCGCCGTGGAGTTCTTGAAATGGTTTACCCAGGCGGAGAACAATCTGGAGTTCGGCAGCGTATCCGGCTACCTGCCTGTGCGGAAGGAAGCCAACAGCGTGGAAAAGCTGGACGAGGTGATCGGGGAGCGGGAGCTGACGGTGGCTCCGAAGACCTACGACTGCCTGACCGCCATTTTTGAAGAGATGGACGGGATGACGCTCTACACCAACAAGAGCTTCGAGAACGGCTCCGCCGCCAGGAAGGTTTTGGAGTACCATCTGGCCGACAAGGCGGCAGCGGACCGTGAGAGCGTGGCGGCGGCACTGGAACAGGGAAAAAGCCTGGAGGAGGCGGCTGCGCCTTATGTGACCAGGGAGGCATTCGAGGAATGGTACGCCTCCTTCTGTGAGGCGCTTAACGGCGCCGTAAACAAATAGAGGTATGCTAAATGAAGCATGACGAGAGCCGAAAAAAGAAAAAGCGGACCATATTCATATTTTTCCTGATTCCGTTGATTGTGATCATGCTGATACAGAGCGCCATCACCATCGGCACCCTGGTGGTGAGGCGCACGGGCAAAACGCTGGAGGAGTATTCCAGCGGCATGATGCGGCGGCTGGTGGAAAACAGACGGGTGGTCCTGCAGAACGACATGAACCAGAGATGGTCGGCCATCTCCGACCAGGAGGGCTTTCTGAACAACCGGCTGGAGCGGTTTCTGGCGGACGAGGGCAGTGAACTGGAGGAGGTGCTTCTGTCGGACGAACGGAAGGACCGGCTTCTGGAGGAGCTGTTCCCGGAGTGTCTCGATATTCTGCAGAACAATTCCACCACCGGCGTGTTTCTGATCCTGACCGGAAGGGACATGGAGCAGGCGGGGGATCATGCCGGATTCTTCATCCGGGATTCCGATCCCCACACGAATCCAGTGAATTATACAGATCTTCTGCTGGAGAGGGGGAATAAGCAGCTCTCCAGGGAGTGGAACGTTCCCCTGGACACCAACTGGACGACTCGTTTTTCCATGGACGGAAGCGGCCGGGACCCGAAGGACTCTTATTTCTACGAGCCGTGGCGGGCCGGAGCGGCATATCCGGAGGCCGATACGGAGGATCTGGGATACTGGTCTCTTCCTTTTTCTCTGGAAAAGGACGGTTCGGACACTTATGAGATGATCACCTACTCCATTCCCCTGCGGTATGAGGGACAGGTCTACGGCGTGCTGGGAGTGGAGATCTCCTGCCGGAACCTGTACGGCTACTTTCCGGCGGCGGAGCTGAACAGTTCCCAGCAGTCCGGCTATCTGCTGGCTGTCAAACGGGATGACGGAAGCTATGCCCCTCTGACGGGCAAGGGGATGCTGTATGACCTGATCCGGTCCAAAAACCAGGAGTTTATCCTGCGGGAGACGGGATACGACAACCTTTCGCTGGTGGAGGAGGTGGAGCTGACCGGACAGAGTGTTTATGCCGTCGCATGCCCGCTGGAATTGTATGAAAAAAACGTGCCCTATGAGGACACCGACTGGGTACTGCTGGGCCTGAACACGGAGAAGGAGCTGTTTGGCATGAGCCGCCAGCTCTATTTTTGGATGGTCGTCGCCGTCCTGAGCGGCCTGATCTTCGGTGTTTTCGGCATCTATGTGCTGGTGCGCCATCTGACCCGGCCGGTGCAGCACCTGATGGAGTGCATTCGGGAGGGAAGTGCGGGTCTGCAGAATTTTAAGTCCTCCAATATCCTGGAGATCGATGCCCTCCATGACGTCATAAGCGATCTGACAAAACGGCAGAAGGAAGCGGAAAATATTCTTCTGGAGGAGAAGGAGCGCTACAAAGTGGCCCTCGAATCCTCCAGGGACATCTTTTTTTCCTACGACCTGCAGAATCAGATTTTGGACCTGGTCAACCATGGGACCATGAGCGGTCAGTGGCAATGCCCCAAATCCGAGAGCGGCTTCATTAATCCGGATTATATTTACGAGGAGGACCGGGAGACGGCGCTGGAAGCGCTCGCACAGGATCCGGACAATCCCTCTGCGGAGTTCCGCATGCGCTGGCCGGAGAACCCGGATTTTCACTGGGTGGCCCTCTCGGGCAAGGCCGTCTATGATACGGACGGGAGGCGCTGGAAGCTGGTGGGGAGCATCCGGGACATTCAGGAACAGAAGGAGCGGGAGGCGGAGCAGCGCCGGAAAAACATGACGGACGGTGTCACGGGGCTCTATGCTTTTGGTGCCGGCATGGAACTTTTGTCCCAGGCCCGCAGAAGGAAGCCCGGGGGCGTGATGGTCGATCTGTTCCTGCACGATCTGAAGGAGATCAACGAGAAAAACGGCATCGTGTTCGGGGATATGATCCTGGAGACCGTCGGCGGGAGGGTTCAGGAGAGCTGCCGGATGTTTACCGAAGAGACCGGCGGTACGGCCGTCGCCCTGCGGCTCAACCAGGAGGAACTGGTCCTGTGGCTGGAGGGGGCGTCGAGGGAAGACGCTGCCCGGCATGTAAAGGCTTTGCTGGAGCGCATTGCCGCCGATTTCGACGAGGAGATCTTCCATGTGCACCTGTGTGCGGGCTTATGTTGTACGGAGGCGGGGCAGCCGGCAGAGGATGTGATCCGCAGGGCGAAGAAAGCCCGGAGCCTGGCCCGTCCCTTCGCCGGAGGGCAGATGCTCTTTTACCGGGAGCTTCCCTCCGGGAGCCGGAACGGCCTGCCGCCGCTGCAGGGGCAGGAGGTCAGCAGTCTGGGCTATGACAAGGATACGAGCCTTGTCTCCGTCGCCCTGAATCTTTTTGGCCGGGGAGCCAATTTCCCGGCTCAGATGACGCTGATGCTTCAAAAGATCGGGCGTTTCTATCAGGCCGGCGGCGTGCTGGTGTCTTTGATGCGCTCTGATTTTAATTCGAATTATCTGAGTTATCAGTGGCGCCCGGACCGGGAGGGAGCCGCCGAAACCGTAAGAAAATATACGGAACCGGAGAAGAAGCTGTTTTACGGCTGGCTTGGCCGGACGGAGGTGCGCTGGTTTTCCGAGGAGGACAGTGCGCAGAAGGAAGTCCAGAGCTTTTTGAGCGTGGAGCCGGGAAGCCGGGGGATCCTTCTTTCCATGTATGACAATGGCAGCTATATGGGGAATATCTGCATCCTGGGGACTGATCCTTCCCTTTTGGACGATCCGGCGGAATATCAGAACCTGGCGGAGCTTGGCCGGGTGGTCCAGGGCCAGATCAATCAGCACCAGCATGACATTGCCAGCAAGGCAAAGTCGGAATTCCTCTCCCGGATGAGCCATGAGATCCGCACGCCCATGAACGGCATCATCGGCATGACGGCCATCGCCCTGCAGCAGGACCAGACTCCGGAGCGTATCACGGACTGCCTGCAGAAGATCCAATCTTCCTCCGATTACCTGCTGGGGCTCATCAATGACATTCTCGACATGTCCAAGATCGAGAGCGGCAAGATGAAGCTGGAGCCCTTCAATTTTAACATGGACGACATGCTGGGTACGATCCATGAGCTGATCCTGACCCAGGCCGTAGCAAAGGGCGTTCACTTTATTCCGGAGATCGAGCTTACGCATCACTGGTTTTTTGCGGACAGGATGCGCATCAGCCAGGTACTGATCAATCTGTTGGGCAATGCGGTGAAATTTACGCCGGAGGGCGGAAGCGTCACCCTGGCCGTAAAAGAGACCTTTGTCTCCGAGGAGGGGACCTTCTGTGAGTTTGCGGTGAAGGATACGGGGATCGGCATTGCGGAGGAAGAGCAGGACAAGGTATTCCGCTCCTTTGAGCAGGCGGCCAACCGAAATCCCTCCAAACAGCAGGGGACCGGCCTGGGTCTTTCCATCAGCAGCCGCCTGGTCCAGATGATGGGCAGCAGCATCCGGCTGGAGAGCGCCCCGGGAAAAGGCAGCACTTTCAGCTTTACCATTCCCCTGGCCCCCGGGGAGGACGAGGGAGCCCGGACGGAGAAGGAAGAGATTTCTTTTGAGGGCTGCCGTGTCCTGGTGGTGGAGGACAATGAGCTGAACGTGGAGATTGCCCAGTGTCTTCTGGAAGAGAGGGGTTTTGAGGTGGACTGCGTGTACGACGGCTCCCAGGCCGTGGAGCGCATCCGCACCACGCCGCCGGGAACTTATGACGTGATCCTGATGGACATCATGATGCCGGTCATGGACGGTCTGGAGGCCGCCCGCACCATCCGGGGCATGGAGCGGGAGGACTGCCATACGATCCCGATCATCGCCATGTCGGCCAATGCCTTTGACGACGATCTGAAGGAATCGGTCAGGTGCGGCATGAACGGACACCTCTCCAAGCCTGTGGAGGTGGACAAACTATATGAAACCCTCCATGCGGTGATCCAAGGCGGGAGGTAACCAGGAAACTTCATTCCCCGTCAGAGATACTCCCGGATGGTCAGGACAATCTGCCGCAGGGCCCTGCGTCCCTCCGGGATCCGCTCGAGCATCCAGCCGTGGACCATGTTCGGATAGGTGTAAATGTGATAGGGCGTGCGGGCTTTTTTGAGGGCGTCTTTTAGGAGCAGCGTGTCCGCATAGAGGATGTCGTTGTCCCCGGTCCATGCGGTGACCTTGGGGAGGCCTTCCATGGAGCCGAGGACGGGGCTGATCAGTGGGTCGCTCAGGGAACGGCTGCCCGCATAGAGAAGAGCGGCCTCCCGGCAGCCGTCCGGCTCCAGCACCGGGTCCCGGTGGGCCAGGACGTTCCGGATGGGATTGGTTCCGGACAGGTCCAGGTACGGGGAGAGCAAAAGGATCTGTACAGGCAGGGGAAGCTTTTTTCGGACGGCCTGTCTTGCCACGGACAGGGCCAGATTCGCCCCGGCGCCGTCACCGACCAGGATCACGCCGTGGGGGCATTCTGCCGCCAAATCCAGGTAAAGCTCCATGCAAAAGGCGAGGATCCCTCTGTGGGTATGCTCCGGAATCAGCGGATAGTCGGGGACGACCATGGGACAGCCGGTGCCGAAGAGGAGCTTCCTCGCAAACCTCCAGTGTTTCCCGGAGAGCCCGGTGAGAAAGGAGCCGCCGTGGAAATATAAAATGCAGGGCTTTTCCTCGGCCCTGTCGTAATCCAGATAATAGACGGGATGGCCGGAGCGCTCGTTGGCCTGGGTCCGGTGGCGTTTTTCCAGGGATTTTGGGGGAGTCCTTTGCTGAGGATCGCCGTGGTCCCTGGCCGTGAGTTGTTTTTTCAGATGGTTTTTCGCGTTGGTGATGACTTTATATTGATAAGAGAGAGAACTGATCATGCCGGGCATAAAAAACTCCTTTTTGCAATTGTCATTTTGGACATTATAGCACATATTTTTCTTTCTGTCTTCATAGGTTATGATAAAAGTTCCGGACGGGCCCTGCAGCATGGAGGGGGCGTCCGGGACAGAAGGGCCGTTTCCGCTTTCGGATGTGCAGACGGCAGGTGGACGGGAGGAGCAAGGTGGCGGAGAAAAAGACGAAGCATGGAGGATACCGGCGGGGCATGAACGTGTTGGCGGAGGAAAAGCATCACTCTGTCTTTGTCCGGTTTTTGGAGCAGCTGAACAGCCCGTTGATTTACATTTTGATGATCGCAGCGGCTATTTCTGCTTTTTTGGGGGAATATGGGGACATGGCGATCATCCTGGCGGTCGTTACCCTGAATTCTTTCGTGGGCGTGATTCAGGAGGGGAAGGCGGCAAAGGCGCTGGGGGCCTTGAAGAAGATCTCCAGCCCGAAGGCATTATTAAAGGAAGGGGAGCGGGTGCGGGAGGTCCCCGCCGCCAGCCTGATCCCCGGGGACATTGTCAGTCTGGAGGCGGGACGCCAGGTTCCGGCGGATCTGCTCTTAAAGACGGTGGCGGGGCTCAAGATCGAGGAGGCGGCCCTGACCGGGGAATCGGTTCCCGTGGACAAGGACACGGGGAGGAATAACAGGGCCTACATGTCCACCAATGTCACCTATGGCCGGGGCGAGGGGATCGTGACGGCCATCGGCATGGAGACGGAGATCGGGAAGATCGCCGGAATGCTCCAGAACACGAAGGCGGAAAAGACGCCGCTCCAAAAGCGGCTGGCCGATCTGGGGAAGGTGCTCAGCATTCTCTCCGTCGTTCTGTGCGTGCTGCTGTTTTTGATCGCCGTATGGCAGAGGCGGAACGTTCCGGAAATGCTGATCACGGCCATTTCCCTGGCGGTGGCGGCGGTTCCGGAGGGGCTTCCGGCCATTGTCACCATGGTGCTGGCCCTGAGCGTCTCCCGGATGGTGAAGGTGAATACCATCGTGAAGCGGCTTCCCAGCGTGGAAACCCTGGGATGTGTGAGTGTGGTTTGTTCTGATAAAACGGGGACGCTGACCCAGAACCGGATGACCGTGGCGAAGTGTTATACGGGGGGACGGGTCTGCGCCCCTGCGGAGCTCAAATGTGATCTGGACCGGCATTTCCTTCGGGGCTTCACTCTCTGCAATGATGCGGAGGTCTTCCGGAACGCTTCCTTCGGGGCCGACGTCTCCGGGAATGAGGGGGATGGGGCGGCGGAAAGGGGGAGCGGGTCCCACGGGACGAGGGGGAGGGGAGTTTCGGGGGGAACCGGCCGGTTCGGGGATCCGACGGAGCTGGCCCTCCTGGACATGGCGGCCGTCCACGGCCTGTACCGCAGGGAGCTGGAGCGGAGCATGCCGAGAAGGGCGGAGATCCCTTTTGATTCGGAGCGGAAGCTGATGACCACACTCCATGCGGACCGGGGCGGCAGGATTTCTTACACGAAGGGGTCGCCGGAGGAGGTGCTTGGCCGATGCCGGTTTGTCTGGAAGGACGGCCGTGCGGTACTGATGAGCCGCCAGGAGCGAAATGAGATCGGGGAGGTGTTAAAACTCTTTGCGGGAGAGGCGCTCCGGGTTCTGGCCGTCGCCATGGTTCCGGATGCGGATGGCCCCACGGAGCGGGACCTGGTTTTCGTGGGCGTGGCGGGCATGGCGGATCCGGTGCGGCCGGAAGCGGCCCAGGCGGTCGTCCAGTTCAGGCGGGCCGGCGTGAGGACGGTCATGATCACCGGGGACCGGGCGGATACGGCCTTCGCCATCGCAAGGGAACTTGGCATCGCCGACCGGTCGGAGGAATGTATTTCCGGCGAGGAGCTTGCCGCCCTTTCCGACGGGGATTTGCAAAAGCGGCTTCCCTGGCTTCGGGTGTTCGCCCATGTGGCTCCGGAGCACAAGGTGCGGATCGTGTCCGCCTACAAGGAGGCGGGGGAGATCGTGGCCATGACCGGGGACGGGGTCAACGACGCACCGTCCCTGAAGGCGGCGGACGTGGGCGTGGCCATGGGAATGGCGGGGACGGACGTGGCGAAGAATGCGGCGGACCTGGTGCTGACGGACGACAACTTTGCGACCATTGCGAAAGCCATCGCCCTGGGCAGAGGGATCTACGAGAACATCAAGAAGTCGGTGCTCTTCCTGTTGTCCTCCAATTTCGGGGAGATCATGACCATGCTGGCGGCCATCAGCCTGGGCCTGCCTTCCCCCCTGAAGCCGAGCCATATCCTGTGGATCAACCTGCTCACCGACTCGCTGCCGGCCCTGGCCCTTGGCGTGGACGTGAACGGCAACAAGAATTACATGAAGCGGCCGCCGAGGTCGAAGAACGAGAGTCTTTTTGCGAGGGGAGGCTTAAGCTGCACCCTGCTGTACGGTTTTCTGATCGCCTTCATCAGCACGGCGGCGTTCTTGCAGCTTCCCATCGGGATGCTGATGCGGGCCGGCGATCCCGTGACCGTGGAGACTTTGGGAAATCTGATGGCGGACCCGGGACTCCTCGGCCGCTGCCAGACCTATGCCTTCACGGTGCTGGGCATCTCCCAGCTTTTCCACGCCGTCGGCATGCGGGATGTGGAGACCTCCCTGTTCCGAATGAACCACCTGGGCAACAAGCTGATGCTCCTGGCGGTGGTTTTGGGTTTCCTCCTGCAGCTTCTGGTCACGGAGGTGCCGTACTTTGTCGGGGTGTTCGGGACCTGTTCCCTGGCCCTCCCGGAATGGCTGATGCTCCTTTTGCTCTCGGCCATGCCCCTCCTGGCCCACGAGATCCTGGCCTGGATCAAGAATCTGCGGTAAATTTCAGGCATCCGAACACCGAGAGGTGGGAGGATGCCTTTTATGGATTTTTTGCAATTTCCGGTTGCCTGTCTGCGGAGTCCTGTTATATAATCAAGGTTATGTGGGATGGTATCCTATATTATGGAAGCGACAGGGATGAAGGCATCATTGGAATTTTGTGAATCTGGAGGTGGATTATGGAAATAAAACATGCGGCATTGATCGGCCTTGGAGCCATGGGCTCTTTTTTTGCGCCCAGGATGGAAGCGTATCTTGGCAGGGAGCATTTTCAGGTGGTGGCATCGGGCAGCCGGAAGGAGCGGCTGGAGAGGAACGGCGTGACCATCAACGGGGTGAATTATAAGTTTTCCATCCGCACGCCGGAGGAGGAGGGACCGAAGGCGGACCTGATCATCATGGCGATGAAGGACATGGGGCTCTCCCAGGCCATCCGGGACATCCGGAACCTGGTGGGGGAGGGGACTCAGATTCTCTGTGTCATGAACGGGATTGAGAGTGAGGAGAAGGTGGCGGCGGCCTACGGCTGGGAACATGTCATTTATTCTTACATGCGGATGTCCATCGTCATGAAGGACGGGGTGGCCGACTTTGATCCCTACTGGGGCAAGGTCCATTTCGGCGAGGCGAGGAATGAGACGTTGACGGAGCGGGTGACGGCGGTGAAGGCCTTTTTTGACGCCTGCGACATTCCCTATGAGATCGACAGGGATATGAAGCGGGGAATCTGGTTCAAATATATGTGCAACGTGGGGGAGAACATGACCTGTGCGCTCTTCGGGATTCCCTTCGGGGCCTTCCGCAGCAGTGATTCGGCCAATGAGATCCGGCGGGGAGCCATGCGGGAGGTGATGGCCATCGCCAACCGCCTGGGAGTGGACTTGAACGAGTCGGACATTGAGCAGCAGGAGAAGACGCTGCAAACCGTTCCCTATCAGAATAAACCTTCCACGCTGCAGGATTTGGAGGGGAAGAAGAAGACGGAGGTGGAGCTTTTTTCGGGGACTGTGGTGCGCCTGGGGAAGGAACTTGGGATTCCGACGCCCTTAAGCTATCTGCTTTACCACGGGATCCGGGTGCTGGAAGAAAAAAATGCCGGTGAATTCGACGGGCAGCCTTCCTGAGAAGGATATTATAAAAAGGACTTTATAAAGAGGGCACTGAAAAAGTCTGTTTCTTTGTTAAAAGAATCAGGCTTTTTTATGGTAAATAAAGCAAGATTTTTACAAAGGTTGTTTTTTTTAGAATAGTAGAGTACAATATGGATAATGATAAAATTAGGATAAAATATGGATAAGGAGAGAACGCTTATGTTACAGATTAGACCTGTTTCAGATTTAAGAAATAAGTTTCCTGATATTGAGAAAATTGTTAATGCGGGAGAGCCGGTATATTTAACAAAAAACGGTTATGGAGCAATGGTGGTTCTTAGTCTTGAAGAATATTCAAAGTTGACGGATGGCGTTGAAGCTGCATTGGATAAAGCAGATAGGTTTGCGGCGGAAAACGATACAAGGATGAGCCATGAAGAAGTTTTCGGAGGACTACGGAGGAAGATAAATGTTCAGTAAAAAGTACAGATTGAGCTATCTGCCACTTTTTATGAGGATCTTGGTGAAAAAGTAACCTATATTGCGGAGAAACTGAAGAATCCAAAAGCAGCAAATGACTTATTGGATAAGGTTGAATCTGCTATTATGGAACGGCTTCCAATGGCTGAATCTTTTGAACCATATCATTCTGTCCGGGGGCACAGGTATTCTTATTATCGTATTTATGTGGATAATTATATTGTTTACTATGTGGTAATTGATGATGATCCGAATGATTTGGTTATGGAAGTTAGAAGGTTTCTTTATAATGGGCAGGATCGTAATAACATGGTGTAATAATAAACAGGCAGTGAAGAATCATCATTGGCTGGTATGGAAGTTATTTTTTTGCAATTTTTCTTCATGACAATAGAATTTTGCCAAAAAGGGAAGTATAACTCTGTAAAATTAATTTCACAGAAAGAAAACGCACTAAGGGAGAAAAGATTATGAATATACTTATTATTGGGAATGGATTTGATTTAACACATGGATTACCTACGAAGTATGGTGATTTTCTTGATTTTTGTGAAAGGGCAAGAAGAATTTATACTTATCGTGAGGATGCATCTCTGAATGTATATAAATGTGATAATCTTGATAATTGGGAAATGAATGATGATATAAAAAATAAGCAGGCAAAACAATTTATAAACAGGTGGATGGATACAACACGTTCAACATTGCTTTTTTCAAAGGGAAATATATTAGTGGAGGGATTGGCGGAAGCTCTGCTTATCCCTAAATTGGCAGAAATATATTTGAGTGGATTGAAATTAGATAATGCTCCGAAATCGTTAGAAGAGGAAGGGCACTGAAAAAGTCTGATTCTATGAAAAAGAATCGGGCTTTTTTCAGTGTTGGCATTATAATAGAAATATGGGAAGGAGGTCTTCGGAATGCTGAAAGATCATTCACAGTTGAAACTACCATTATCGTGGATTTCACCCATACAAATGCATCTGTCCGGGCGAAATCCCCTACACAGATTCTGCGGGATATGAGCAAACAGCTCCGGAAGGAAATCTATAAAAATGCCTTTGAATTATCGGAGAAGTTTCCCGAAAAACCGTCATTGGAAGCCGGACCGGAGGAAGAGATTGCATATACGAAGGAACTGCTAAAGGCTTTGGAGGAAGGGATAGCGGGCTGCGGCAGCCGGAAGATACAAAATCTTTTCATGGAAATGAAGGAACTGCTTGAGGAGGAAACGATCAGGGACATTCGTTCAAAGGATGACAAAGATGCTGCAATGTCCGGCAGGTGAACTGGCCGTGCGGGTTGAGAAGCGGGAGGCAAAGAATGGGAACCAGTACCGGAAATATGTATTCAGCAAGAAAAAATGCGATAAGTGCCCTCTATAAAAAGGGATTAAGCGCTTTTCAATTTCCCTCCTGTGTGATATGATTAGCTGGAAGCGAGTAGATCAATTACATAGGAGGGTTTTGTTATGGATTTGGGACTTAAGGGGAAAGTGGCAGTCGTGCTCGGGGGAAGCAAGGGAATCGGCCGTGCTGTGGCCGAGACGTTTCTGGGGGAAGGTGCGAAGGTCGCCATTTGTGCCAGAAAAGAGGACGAGCTCAAGGCGGCCTGCGAGGAGATGAGGGGGCTCGGGGAGGTCTACTGGGAAGTGCTGGACGTGACGGACGAGGCGGGTGTCTATGCCTTTGCCGACCATGTGGCGGAGAAGTTCGGAGGGATCGATGCCTGGGTCAACAACGTGGGGGCCACCGTGTTCAAGAAGGGGGACGAGTTCACCGAGAAGGATATCGACTTTATCACGGGCGTGTGCTTCAAATCGGCCGTGTTCGGGGCACAGGCGGCGTTTCGCCACATGAAGCATAAAGGGGGAGCCATCGTCAACATCAGCTCCCTGGCGGCCCGCTGCCCCACGGCGGGGAGAAGCACCCTGTACGGCCCCATGAAGGCGGCCATCGTCAATTTGACGCAGACCTTGGCGGGAGAGTATGCCGCTTACGGCGTGCGGGTCTGCTGCGTGAGGCCGGGCTTCACGGTGACGCCCGCGGTGCGGGCGAACATCCCCCAGGCGGAGCTGGATTACAATGCCGCCGGAACCTTGTTAAACCGTCTGGCGGAGCCGAAGGAGATCGCCGCACCGGTGGTGTTCCTCTGCGGCCAGGGGGCTTCCTACATGACCGGCACCACCATCGAGGTGTCCGGAGGGAGAAGCGTCACCCTGAATCCCACCTATTCCTGGGAGAAAAAGGCGGCGGAGGCATGAGGAGCGTATGAAAGGGGAACAGATGGAGGAGCAGCTTGCGAAGGGGAAGATTCTGCCGCTCCTCCTGAAACTTGCGGTGCCCAGCACGGTCGCACAGATCGTCAACGCCCTTTACAGCATGGTGGACCGCATCTACATCGGACATATGGAGGGAGTCGGAACCATCGCCCTGACAGGCCTGGGCCTGACGCTTCCGATCATTCTGATCATCACGGCATTCAGCCTTTTGGTTGGGCGGGGCGGAGGGCCCCTTCTTTCCATCAAGCTTGGGGAGAAGGATTACGAGGGGGCGGCCCTTCTCCAGGGAAATTCTCTGAGCCTTCTTTTGGGCTTGGGAATCGTTTTGACCGTGGTTTTTTATGTGTTCTGCGATCCGATCCTTCTGCTTTTCGGAACCAGTGAGGCGGCGCTTCCCTATGCGTCCTCCTACCTGAGGATCTACGTACTGGGAACCGTGCCGGTCATGATCAGCATGGGCATGAATTCTTTCCTGAACGCCCAGGGCTTTACCACGCTTGGAACCATTACGGTGGCGATCGGCGCCCTGCTCAATCTGATTTTGGATCCCGTGTTCATTTACGTGATGGACATGGGGATTGCGGGGGCGGCGGCGGCGACCGTGATCTCCCAGTCCGTCTCCGCCCTGTGGGTGTTGTTCCTGCTCCTGTTTTCCAGGAAAATCATTATCCGGACAAGGCTTAAGGACATGCGGGTGAGGTGGGAGAGCGTAAAGCGGATTTTCGCCCTTGGAGTTTCCAGCTTCGTATTTCTGGCAAACGACAGCCTGGTGCAGATCCTGATCAACCTTCTGCTGCGCCACTGGAGTCCTGACATCGCGACGGGAGACATGTATATCGGGTGTATGACCATCGTGTACAGCATGTATCAGATTTTCTTCATGCCGCTCCAGGGGGTGACCCAGGGGGCGCAGCCCATTGTGGGATACTGTTTTGGTGCGGGGGATTATGGCCGTATGCGAAAGGCCATCTATTACGGGAGGGTCTGCTCTCTGACCTGCGCCACCCTCATGTGGGTGGTGTTCATGCTTTTTCCCAGCCAGGTGGCGGGGCTTTTCACCACCGACGAGGCGCTGCTCTCGACCTGTGCGAGCTCCATACGGATCGCTTTCTGCCTGAACTTCGTGCTGGGGATGCAGATGATGAACCAGCACATGTTCATTGCCATGGGCAATGCAAAGCTGTCCCTGATCTTCGGACTGATGCGAAAGATTTTCGTGCTGATTCCGCTGGTGCTGGTGTTCCCTTTCTTTATGGGAGCCATCGGCGTGTTCCTGGCGGAACCGGTGTCCAATATCATTACCGTGATCGTGACTTACGTCTGCTTCAGCCGATACCTGAAAAGTTTGGAGAGGTGATATACGCCGTGGAGGGGACTTTTTTTCCGAGAGCAGCCGATAGGGGACCGAGTCTGAGGCGGAAGGAGTTGCCCGAGTGATCGAAAGTCAGCCGTGGAGGGGACTTTTTTTCCGAGAGCAGCCGATAGGGGACCGAGTCTGAGGCGGAAGGGGCCGCCCGAGCGATCGAAAGTCAGCCGTGGAGGGGACTTTTTTTCCGAGAGCAGACGATAGGGAACCGTGTCTGCGATGGAAAGAAAAGTCCCCTCCACGGCGCCCCCCCCATTTTATATACGTGTTTTGAAGAGGCGGGCGAAAAGGAGCCCGACGAGGAGCACGGCGATGGAAACCACGGTCAGAAGGAGGGGCGTGGCAGCGGAGCCGGCGGAGGATTCCTGTGTGGGGCCGCCGAAGCCGCCGGGCCGCCCCAGCGCCTCCCTGGCGGGGCCGCCGTCTCTGGATAGGGCGGTTTCGTCCGAAGCCGCATCGCCGTCCGGCACGCCGTTTTCACCCGGAATCGGAGCGCCGCCCGGAAAAGCGTCCGCACCCGGCATGGCACTGGAGCCCGGTGAGCCGTCCGTATCCGGCATGGCATCGGAGCCCGGTGAGCCGTCCGCATCCGGCATGGTGCCGCCGTCCGGCATGCCTCTCCCGCCCATGGAGCCCATGTCGGAGATGTTCAGGCCATTGGCATCAATCAGAGTATCCGCATTCTGGGTGTCTGCGGTCCGGCCGATTTGACCGTCAAGCTGGCCCCGGACGCTCTCTGCCCGCAGCAGGCAGAATTCCTTCAAAGTGTCCGCCCCCTTCTCAAATTCCTCGAAGGTACAGAATTTCGTGGGATCCGCCTCCACATAGGGTCTGATCATGTCTGCTACGGAATCAATTTCTGCGGCAAATCTGCCGCTCTCAAAATATCCCTGAATAAGCTCGGAAAAACATTGATGGTACTGCTCCGTGTAGGCTTCGTCGGAAAAAATCCAAGCCAGCATGGGCCGTTCCTCCACCGTCCCGCCGGAGACGGGAGTGTCGATGGGATAATTGACCAAGCTCTCGGCACCTCCGGCGGACTCAAAACCTCCGAAGGCCAGGTTGTAATCCCAGGGCAGCATGGCAAGCCGACCGTTTTCTTCATACAGGTAGTAATTGTGGATCATGGAGCCGGTGTAGCTGTCAAAATTCAGGACGAAGTTGTGGGCCGTGAAATAGCGGATCACGCTGTCGATATCCACGGCGTCTTCCGGGGCTTCGCCGCTGCTCAGGATTTTCAGGGCCTCGACCAGACGGTTCTTGTCCGCTTGGGAAACTTCTGTTTTGGCATTGTTAAAAATATTGGAATAGCTGTCCGGTTCGTCGTCCGTATATTGCAGGAGAACGTCGCCGTCGCCCATGAGTGTCTGCCGGCCTCCCCGGCCGCCCATCATTTCTGAGGGGGCCGCGTCCATGGTGTTGGTATCTGGATCGCCGGCGGGAATTTTCTCCTGTCCGCCGGAGGGATTGCCCCCTCCTGCCTGGGTGCCGTCCGGCTTGTAGAGTTCGCCGTAATCCGCACCATAGCTGCGGGTGAGAAACGACTCCTCGATTCCTTCCACGGCGAGATAAAGCCCCCAGGGCTCCCCGTTGACGGAGATAAGATCGGAAGAGCACACGTCTGAACTCCAG